>NZ_JBANSN010000006.1:0-241358 GCF_037070215.1 Vreelandella arctica
CAAGGTTCAAACGAATTCATTTCAATTTACATTGTCATGACCGCTTGCCTTGATATTTGGTGATTTGTCACCAACGTCAGCAAGCGCCCACATGAATTACCTGATCAAATTGTTAAAGAGCGGTTTCGCTGTGTTTGACTGGCGAGCCGTTGAACTGGCTTGCCGCAGCGAGGAAGGCGTATTCTACGCACTTCCTGGTGGTTGTCAACCGCTGTGTTTAGCGACTGAAGCGAGCGATAAAAAATGCGCTAACTTCCTGACAAACCAAGGCTTTTACACCTCATTCACCGCTGGCAACGCTAGGCGTCCCCGGCAGCGGATGCGTACTATACGATCTCACTGACGGGTTGGCAATGGGGTTGTTGAAAAATAAGCACAGAAAGTTCAAATAAGTGTCACACGTGCGTAACGTTTCTTACCCGCCTGAATCACATAGCTCTTACCTGTTGCCAGCATGGTGTCTTTGGCAACGACGTCGCCGTCGACTTTAACCCGGCCATTACCCAGCATATCTTTGGCTTGGGCGCTGTTGTTCGCAAGCTCTGCTCTATTAAGCACTGCCGCAATGGGCGCTTGCTCACTGCCTTCGAAATCGACCGTGACTTCCGGCAGATCTTCTGGGAGTTCGCCATCAGCCAGCTGATTACCCGCAGACTTGTGCGCATTGGCTGCTGCTTCATCGCCGTGGTAACGGACAATCAGCTCTCGCGCCAGCTCCATTTTGATATCCCGCGGGTTCGCGCCCTGCTCAACGCTCTGCTTAAGCGCGTCGATCTCTTCGTTCGATTTCAAAGAGAGCAACTCAAAGTAGCGCCACATTAAGCTATCCGGCATGGAGACCAGTTTGTTGAACATCGAACCCGGCGCTTCATCGACACCAATGTAGTTGCCCAAGGACTTCGACATCTTCTGTACGCCGTCTAACCCTTCCAGCAGCGGCATGGTAATGACCACCTGGGGTTCCTGGCCGAAGTGCTTTTGAATTTCGCGCCCCATTAGCAGGTTGAACTTCTGGTCGGTGCCGCCCAGCTCCACGTCCGCCTCAAGTGCTACCGAGTCGTAGCCTTGTACCAGCGGGTAGAGAAATTCGTGAATAGCAATGGACTGATTGGCTTTATAGCGCTTTTCAAAGTCGTCCCGTTCCAGCATACGGGCAACGGTGCTTTGGGCGGCTAACTCGATCATTTTGGCGGCGGTGAGCTCGCTAAACCACTCGGCGTTAAAACGTACCTCGGTCTTTTCAGGATCGAGGATTTTAAACACCTGCTCTTTGTAAGTTTCGGCGTTGGCTTTCACGTCCTCTTCGGTGAGCGGTTTGCGCGTCACGTTCTTACCGGTGGGGTCACCAATACGACCGGTGAAATCGCCGATCAAAAAGATAACCGTGTGGCCTAAGTCTTGAAACTGGCGCATTTTGGTTAATAACACGCTGTGTCCCAGGTGCAGGTCAGGGGCCGTGGGATCAAAACCCGCTTTAATACGCAGTTTGCGGCCGGAGGCCAGCTTCTTTTTTAACTCATCCTCTACCAGGATTTCATGCGTACCGCGCGATAACAGCGCTAAAGCCTGATCCACCTCACTCATTGCCTCTCTCCACTATAACGAACCGCCCATACCGGGCTCAGGTGATAAATAACCGACGATGTTACCATGCTCGCTCGCCTTGGTTGAGCCTTGGTTTAGCGCTGACCCTGGTTTAGCCTCAGCCCCGCTTTGTACGAGTTTGCTTATGAAAACGCCTAACGCTTCGCCGCTTTACTATATTGGCCTGATGTCCGGCACTAGTCTGGACGGTATTGATGCGGCACTTATCGCTATTGAAAATGAATCGCCGCCGCGCCTATTGGCCACCCATGCCGAACCCATGCCAGATGAGCTACATCGCCGGCTGCTCACGCTGTGCCATGCAGAACAGGTGAGCTTTGCCCAGCTCGCAGCAGCGGAGCACGCGTTTTGCCAATGCCAAGCCCGCGCCGTACAACGCCTATTAGCCCCCCTTTCAGTGAGCGTAGAACAAATCAGCGCCATCGGTAGCCACGGCCAAACCATTGAACACGCCCCCACAGGCCACGACGGCGGCCCGAGCTATACCTTACAGCTGGACAACCCCAGCCTGTTGGCGGAACTCACAAGCTGCACGGTAGTAGCCGACTTCCGACGCCGCGACCTTGCTGCAGGGGGCCAGGCCGCCCCACTGGCACCGGCCTTTCATCAGGCGCTGTTTGGACGAGCAGATGCGCATCAATTAGTGCTTAACCTGGGCGGCTTTGCCAACCTCACCTGGCTTTCTAGCCAGCCGACCGATCCAGTGATCGGTTTTGATACCGGGCCCGCAAATGTGTTGCTGGATGGCTGGTTTGCCCTGCACCAGGGGGGCCGCTTTGATCAGAACGGAGATTGGGCCGCGAGCGGAGAAGTAGATCAGGCGCTGTTAGCTCGATTGTTATCCGAGCCGTTTTTCCAGCAGCCGCCGCCCAGAAGTACGGGACGAGAGCTATTTCATATGGATTGGCTACAAAAATATCTTAGCGGTCAGGAAGCCGCCGCCGACGTGCAGGCGACGTTAGCTGAACTTACGGCGGTCAGTGTCGCCCAGGGGATTGAACAACTGCGGACCGACGACGGCCCGCTCACGCTGATCACCGCTGGCGGCGGTGCTCACAACGGCTACTTAATGCAGCGCCTTGCCCATCACCTGCCTCGCGCCACGCTGACTTCGCCATCAGCGTATGGCTGGCCTGAAGACTGGATAGAAGCCGGCGCCTTTGCCTGGCTGGCTCATCAGCGATTGAATCATCTGCCTGGCAACTTGCCTTCGGTCACCGGTGCGCAGGGCCTGCGGGTGCTGGGTGGTATTTATGCTGCATAGTTTTTGCTGCGTTGCTAACACTTAGTAATCATCGCCATCGCGTAGGCTTAAATGACTCGGCACCTGCTCATCCAGCGAGAGGTTACGCGCTCTGGCGTCACTGACGTTGAGCAGCATGCGCAGGTCGTTAGCCGAGTCGGCATGGGCCATGGCCACCTCTCTGCTGATATGCCCCGCCTGATGCAGGTCATGCAGCGCCTGATCAAAGGTTTGCATGCCAGCATCGCGGGACTTGGCCATCGCTGCTTTAATCTCGGCGACTTCCCCTTTACGGATCAAGTCGGCAATGCGCGGCGACTGCAGCATGATCTCAATGGCTGCACGGCGCCCACCCGCAAGCGTGGGCAGCAGTTGCTGAGCAACGACCGCACGCAGATTCAACGAAAGATCCATCCATATCTGCTCATGGCGTTCATGAGGGAAGAAGTGAATGATGCGCTCTAGCGCCTGATTGGCGTTATTGGCATGTAGGGTGGCTAAACAGAGGTGGCCGGTTTCGGCGAAGGTGAGCGCGTGCTCCATGGTTTCCAGGGTGCGGATTTCACCAATCAGAATCACATCCGGCGCCTGACGCAGGGTATTTTTAAGCGCCACCTCAAACGACTCGGTATCAATCCCCACTTCCCGCTGATTCACAATCGCACGCTTGTGCGGGTGCAGGTACTCAATGGGGTCTTCGATGCTGATGATATGACCGCCGACGGTTTCGTTGCGCTGCTGAATCATCGCCGCCAGAGTCGTTGATTTGCCGGTTCCCGTACCGCCTACCACCAGTACCAGCCCGCGTTTGGCCTGAGCTAATTCAGCCAACTGCTCCGGCACGCCTAGCGCCTCCAGGCGAGGAATTTCAATCGCGATGCTGCGTACCACCATCGCCATCTGGTTGCGCTGCTGAAACGCGCTGACCCGAAAACGCCCTTTGCCCTCGCGACTCAGCGCGAAGTTCGCTTCATGCTCACTGGCAAACCGTTCGCGCAACCCTTCCGGCAGCGTGTGGGTGACCAGTTCGTTGACCTGATGGGCAGTTAAACGCTGCTGACCCAACGGCACCAGCCCATCAGGCATTTTCAGGCTTGGCGGCGCACCCACGGAGATGAGTAAATCGGAAGCGTTCTGCTCGACCATAATATCGAGTAGTTGATGCAGCCACTGGGTGGGCGAAAGTTGGGCATCTGGCACTCTATGCTCCTTATTCATCCTTCATCGACAGCGTTCCCTTCGCACTCAGCTGCGCCTCTTCCAAACTTACCACGCCCTCTTTCACTAACCGAGAAAGCGCGGCATCCAGGGTTTGCATGCCCAGGCTGCCGCCGGTTTGAATGGACGAATACATCTGCGCCACTTTGTCTTCGCGAATCAAGTTGCGTACTGCCGAAGTGGCGATGAGGATTTCATGCGCCGCCACACGTCCGCCTCCCTGGCGTTTAAGCAGTGATTGCGACACCACCGCCTGGAGCGATTCGGACAGCATCGAACGCACCATGGCTTTCTCTTCGCCGGGAAAGACATCAATGATGCGGTCAACGGTTTTAGCTGCCGACGTGGTGTGTAGCGTGCCCAGTACCAAGTGCCCCGTCTCGGCAGCGGTCAGTGCCAGGCGGATAGTTTCAAGATCACGCAGCTCACCGACTAGAATGACATCCGGGTCTTCACGCAGCGCGCTACGCAGCGCATCGGCAAAGCTATGGGTATCGCGGTGCACTTCGCGTTGATTAATCAAACAGCGCTTGCTGGCGTGAACAAACTCAACGGGATCTTCAATGGTGAGAATGTGCTCGTAACGATGATCGTTAATGTAATCGATCATCGCGGCCAGGGTGGTGCTTTTGCCCGAGCCCGTTGGCCCCGTCACCAGCACCAAGCCCCGCGGCAACATCGCCAAACGCTCAAATACTTCACCTAGCCCCAGGGTTTGCATGGAGAGTACTTGGTTGGGAATGGTGCGAAACACCGCTCCCGCCCCGCGCGCTTGAGTGAAAGCATTCACGCGAAAGCGCGCAACCCCCGGCACTTCAAAGGAAAAATCAATTTCCAGATGCTCTTCGTAGTCGCGCCGCTGTCGATCATTCATGATGTCGTAGATCAATTTGCGCACATCGTTATTATCGATAGCGGGCACATTGAGCCGACGAATGTCGCCATCAACACGTATCATGGGCGGCAAACCGGCCGAAAGGTGCAAGTCAGAGGCATTCTGCTTTGCCGAGAATGCTAGCAGTTCGGTAATATCCATCTCTCTTCCCAGCTGCGGTAAGGTGCTTGAGTATGACAGACATCGCGCTTAACGAGTCACTCGGCTCTTCATACGATCAGGCGCGTGAACGCCTGCGTAACGCATTAGTAGCCGCGGGACGCGCTCAAGATGCGGCCAGGTTGCTAGCGGTCAGCAAGACCAAGCCTGCGGCAATGATTCGCCAAGTTTGGCAGTTAGGCCAGCGTGAATTTGGTGAAAACTATTTGCAAGAAGCGCTAGAGAAGCAGGCTGAGCTTGCTGATCTTGACGACATTGTATGGCATTTCATTGGGCCGCTGCAGTCCAACAAGTCCCGCGCGGTCGCCGAGCACTTTGATTGGGTGCACAGCGTTGATCGTCTAAAAATTGCTAAGCGCCTCAGCGAACAGCGACCCACGCACCTAGCGCCACTGAATATCTGCCTGCAGGTTAATATCAGCCGCGAAGAGAGCAAAGCCGGTGTGCTGCCGGAAGAGCTAGAGGAGTTGGCCAAAGAAGTCGCCACACTGCCCAACCTGCACTTGCGCGGCTTAATGGCGATTCCCGCCCCGGCGCAAGGCGTAGATGCTCAGCGCCAGCCATTGGCAGCGCTGCGCGAGGCGTTAGCCTCCCTACAGAGCAGCTTGCCGAATGCCCCTCTTGATACACTTTCAATGGGCATGAGCGACGATTTAGAAGCGGCGGTACTGGAAGGTGCCACGCTGGTAAGGTTAGGCACCGCGATTTTCGGCGCTCGCCAATCGGCCTAGGCGTTCAGTCGCCTACCTTTACACTGAACATATTTTTACTTAAGGACACCTGGTATGGCGAATAAAATTACCTTCATTGGGGCTGGCAATATGGCCAGCGCCATTATCGGCGGCCTCATCGACAGCGGCGTCGCGCCTTCTACTATTACCGCCACCGCGCCGAATGACAGTGAACTGGCATCGATTAAACAACGCTTGGGCATCAATACCGACACCGACAACAATGCGGCGGTGGCTGAGGCCGATGTGGTGGTACTGGCGGTGAAGCCGCAAATCATGCGCACCGTATGCGAAGCGCTGCGCGACAGCGTTCAGCGCCAGCGGCCATTGGTTATCTCGATTGCTGCTGGCCTGGATGCCAGCACTATCGACCAGTGGCTAGGCGGCCAAAATGCCATGGTACGCTGCATGCCCAATACGCCTTCGCTGGTTGGCTACGGCGCCAGCGGCCTCTACGCCAATCCGAAAGTAAGCGATGAGCAGCGCGATGTGGCCACCCAGCTAATGGAAGCGGTCGGCATTGTCGAATGGGTGGAAGAGGAAGCCCTGTTAGATGCGGTGACCGCCGTTTCCGGCAGTGCCCCGGCCTATTTCTTTCTGATGTTTGAAGCCATGGAAGAAGCCGCGGTTAAACTCGGCCTGCCTGCCGCCACCGCGCGTCGCCTCGCTATTCAAACCGCACTGGGTGCCGCTACGATGGCGCAACAGAGTGATAAAGACCCGGCCACGCTGAAACAGAATGTAATGTCGCCGGGCGGCACCACTGAACGTGCCATTCAACACATGGAAGAGGCACAATTGCGCACCACGATTGCCGACGCCATGCAGGCATGTGCTGATCGCGCCCAGGCAATGGCCAAAGAATTGAGCGGCAAATAATACAGCCATTCGGCTAGCGCAGCCGTTAAGCTACGAATCATCAAGGAGACACACTAATGGGCAATGCAGGGTTAATGCTGATCAATACGCTGATAAATATTTATCTATTTTTACTCATGCTGCGCTTCCTGCTGCAGGCCTCGCGGGCGGATTACTACAACCCGTTAAGTCAGTCGGTGGTCAAAATCACCCAGCCGGTAGTAGGGCTATTTCAAGGCTTTTTAGGCCCCGTTGCGGGACGTTTTGATCTTGCTACCTTAGCGGCAGGCTTTGTATTGAAAGTGGCAAGCATCATCGCTATCAGTATGGTGGCTTATTCTGTCATGCCGCCCATTGCCGGGCTGCTGATTGCCGGTGTAGCGGCGTTGGCGAATGCTATTTTAAAAATCTACTTCTTCGCCCTAATTGTGATGATTATTTTGAGCTGGGTGGCGCCGAATGCCAGCCACCCTGGTGCGCTGCTCGTTATGCAGTTGGTGGAGCCGATTATGGCCCCGGTGCGCAAAGTGATCCCGTCGCTGGGCATGATCGACCTCTCGCCAATCGTGGTGTTTATCGCCATTAACCTGATTGATGGCTTGGTGGTCGGAGCTTTGATTCGCGCGTCAGGCTTTCCCAAGGCATTAATCGGATTTTAATGGCGATTGCCAACCCCGTATTCCAAGATCTAATTCAGTCGCACTCTTTCAGCAGGACTAGCGCCTTCAATGCCTGATTCAGACACTCTTGCCTTTGCAGACCGGCCGACGACATCCGTCGGCCTCGTCACTCCGCACGTAGCACGCTTCGACACGCCCCTCGCACTTGCGTGTGGCAAAGTACTGCCTGCCTATGAGCTGATTTACGAAACTTACGGCACGCTGAACGCTGAGCGTAGCAACGCCGTGCTGATTTGCCACGCACTTTCCGGCCACCACCACGCGGCGGGCTACCATAGCGAGGACGATCGCAAGCCCGGCTGGTGGGATGCCCATATTGGCCCCGGCAAAGCGATCGATACCAATCGCTTTTTTGTGGTCTCGCTGAATAACCTGGGCGGCTGCCACGGCAGCACCGGGCCGGTCAGTCACAACCCCGAGACCGGTCGCCAGTGGGGGCCGGAATTCCCCATGGTGACAGTGAGCGATTGGGTAGCCAGCCAAGCGCGGCTTGCCGACCAACTGGGCATTGAGCGCTGGGCTGCAGCCGTCGGTGGCAGCCTTGGTGGCATGCAAGTCATGCAGTGGACCATGACTTATCCAGAGCGGGTCGCCAATGCAGTGGTGATTGCCGCAACGCCACGGCTCTCGGCACAGAATATTGCCTTTAACGAAGTGGCTCGCCAAGCGATTCGCTCAGATCCAGAGTTTTTTGATGGCTGGTACGCTGAGCACGACACCGTCCCCAAACGAGGGCTTAAGCTGGCGCGCATGGTAGGCCATATCACCTATCTGTCAGAAGACGCCATGGGTAGCAAGTTTGGCCGCGACCTGCGCAGCGACGACCTTAATTTTGGCTTCGATGTGGAGTTTCAAGTGGAGTCCTATCTGCGTTATCAGGGCGACACATTTTCCACCGCTTTTGATGCCAACACCTACCTGCTGATGACCAAAGCACTGGACTACTTTGACCCAGCGGCCACTCAGGGCGGCGACCTTGCCCAGGCGCTGGCGCCAGCCCAGTGTCCATTTTTGATTGTTAGCTTTACCACCGACTGGCGCTTTCCACCCTCACGCTCGCGAGAGCTGGTCGATGCCCTCACCCGTGCAGGCAAGTCGGTGAGCTACGCCAACATTGAGTCGCCCCACGGGCACGATGCTTTCTTACTCTCAGAGCCACGCTACGACGCTATCGTCAGCGCCTTTATGAACCGCGCAGCCCGCGAGCTCAATCTACCTGAAACGGGCCCAGAGGAGACGCCATGATGCGCGCCGATCTTGAACTGATTTATGACTGGGTGCCTAAAGGGGCGCACGTGCTCGATCTTGCCTGCGGCGATGGGGAACTGTTGGAGTCCCTGGCACGCAATAAAGGCGTGACAGGCTATGGCCTGGAGATCGACCATGACGGTATTAATGCCTGCGTGGAACGTGGTGTGAGTGTGATTGAGCATAACCTGGACGACGGCTTAAGCAGCTTTTGCGACAACAGCTATGATCAAGTGATCATGACTCAGGCACTACAGGCGCTGCGCCGCCCCGATAAGATGCTGGATGAAATGCTACGGGTCGCCGAAGAGGGCATTATCACCTTCCCCAACTTCGCCTACTGGCGCCACCGTGTTCATTTAGGTCTGCGCGGCTATATGCCGGTCTCCAAGTCGCTGCCTCACGCCTGGTACGACACGCCCAACATCCACCTGTCGACATTCAATGACTTTGAGCATCTATGCCGTGAGAAGGGTCTGATGATTGTTGATCGCGCGGTGGGCGTCGGGGATCATCAAGGCCACTGGAAATCACGCTTATGGCCCAATCTGTTTGGTGAAATTGCCATTTTCCGCGTTCGCCGACGTTAGATTCTCATGGCGTTTAAACGTAACCCAAGGAGCCACGACATGTTCCGCAGATTAATGATCAGTGCCGCGCTTGTCGGCACGCTCTTCGCCACTCTTTTTGCCACGACGGCTGCCTACGCGGAACAGTTCGCCCGGGTGGGCGACTACGAGATTCACTACAGCGCGGTGAACAGCAGCTTTTTGACGCCTGAAGTAGCGCAAGCGAACAACCTCCAGCGCAGCGTCAACCGCGGTTTGGTCAATGTTAGCGTGCGTGAGCGCCAGGAGGATGGCAGTACTCGCGCCGTCAATGCCAGCGTTCAGGGTCACGTGAGCGGCTTAACCGGGGTTCAGGAATCCCTCAGCTTTCGCACCGTTCATGACGGCGATGCCACCTACCATCTGGCGCCTTTCACAATGCGTGAAGATGAAAGCATGCGCTTCGAGTTAAGCGTGCGCTACGACCGCAACGCCGCCCCCGAACCGGTGAACTTTATTCAGCGTTTTTATATTGATCGCTAAACCGCACCAGTAGTTGGCGGGTTAACCCTACGCCAGTGGGGCGCCCCTGCTCTCGCTCCACGACAATTCCATAGGCCAGCACTTCCACACCGCTGGCCGCGGCCTCCGACAGAGCCGCTGCGTACGTCGCATCAATATGCGCAGCGGCGGCGACGTCAGCAATGCCTTCGTGGGCAACACAAAACAGTAGCACTGCCCGTTCACCCTGCTCCGCCAGTAACCGCAGCGAATGCAGATGCTTGGTGCCGCGCACGCTTACCGAGTCCGGAAAGTAGCCGTGGCCATCCTCCTCTTTCAGGGTGACCTGCTTCACCTCAATATACGCCCGCCCCCGTTCTGGATCATCCAGTCTAAAATCGAGGCGGGCACCGGCTACTTTCACTTCCCGGCGCAAGGTGGCATAGCCTGCTAACGGCGCCAAAGCCCCCGCCTCCAGCGCCGCTTCAACAATGCGATTGGCCCGGCCGGTATGCACCGAGGCGAACGCCACCTGCCCATCAGCTTGCGGGAGTTCGATAAACTCCCAGGTCCAGGCCAACTTGCGCTTAGGGTTATCGCTAGGTGACAGCCACACTCGGCATCCTGGCACGTTCACTGCTTTCATCGAACCGGTATTGGGGCAGTGCGCAACCACCTCGCGGCCATCATCTAACAAAACATCGGCAAGAAATCGTTTATAGCGCTTGAGCAGTATGCCCGATACAAGCGCTGGATAGCCCAGCATCACAACCTGCCCACAAAGCGGGCAATCCGCGCCACTGCCTCTTCCAGGCGGGCCACATCATTGGTGAAGGCAATGCGCACATGGTGTTCGCCACCACGCACGGCAAAATCAATACCGGGGGTAATCGCCACGTTCTCTTCCAGCAGCAGGCGCTCACAGAAGGATTGGCTATCGCGGCTGTAGCGGGAGATATCCAGCCATAAATAGAACGCCCCTTGGGGCGGTAGATCCGGCGCCAGCCCTAAGCTCGCCAAGCCTCTCAATAGCACCTGACGGCGCTCTTTCAGAGTTTCACGGCGCTGTTCGAGAATCCCACGGCATTCCGGCGTAAAGGCTGCCAGCGCGGCATGCTGCGACGGCGTTGGCGCGGCAAGGAACATATTCTGCGCCAGTCGAGTTAATGGCTCTACCGCATGCTTGGGCGCCACCAGCCAGCCCAGGCGCCAGCCGGTCATGCCGAAATACTTTGAGAAGCTATTCACCACAAAAGCACTGTCTGAGAGCGACGTCGCCGAGAGCGGCGCATCGTCGTAGTTAAGGCCCTGATAAATCTCATCGACGATCACCTCGCCTTCGCGCTCGGCGACGGCCGCCAGAACTGCCGAAAGCTGTGGCGCGCTCAACGTATGGCCGGTGGGATTAGAGGGCGATGCCAGCATCGCCAGGCTCGTCTTCTCACGCCAATGCTGCGCCACCAAGGCTGCATCCAATTGCCAGCCACTATCACGCCCCACGGATACCGCATCGATTTCAGCGCCAGCTAACGCCATAAAGTGACGGTTGCAGGGGTAGTTAGGGTCGGCCATCAGCACCCGCGAGCCCGTTTCAACCAATAGCTGGCTCGCCAGCAGCAGTGCGCCTGATGCACCTGGCGTTACCAAAATACGCGCTGGATCTACCGTGGCGTTAAAGTGCTCAGCATAGTGCCCAGCAATTGCTTCACGCAGTGCGGGTAACCCTGCCGCGGGGGTATAACGAGTATGACCACTGGCCAGCGCCTGCTGCCCGGCGGCTATAATCGGCTCTGGGGTAGCAAAATCCGGCTCACCGACTTCTAAATGAATCACATCGTGGCCGACGGCTTCCCGCGCCTGGGCCATTTCCAGCAAATGCATGACCCGAAAAGGGGCAACGTGATCGACACGTGAATTCCAGGCCATAACGGCTCCTTCATCTAATCATTTTTGAAACTGAACAAATATTGAAAAGCTAACTAAAACATGGCGCTAGTCATATTCAAGATCAAACAATCGTAGAAAGCTCACCATTATGCTTGCAAACCAGCAATTTTTCAGCTAAACAAGCATCCCTTTGGCGTGAGATCGTGACATACGCTCATGGTCGATCAGTAGTCACATATGTAAGGGGCAGTCCCATGCCAGTAGCAGAAAAGAAAACGGAAGCGTCCAAGTCCTTCACCCCGTATGAGCCAGCGCCGGGTGAAGAGTATATGAACGAGCAGCAGCTAGCGCACTTCCGTCAGCTGCTGCTGGATTGGAAACAGGATCTCATGGAAGAGGTGGATCGTACCGTACGCCACCTGCAGGAAGATGCGAATAACTACGCCGACCCCGCCGACCGCGCTACCCAGGAAGAGGGCTTTAGCCTGGAACTGCGCACCCGGGATCGCGAGCGTAAGCTGCTCAAGAAAATTAACGAGACGTTGGATAACATCGATGATGACGATTACGGTTTCTGCGAAGCCTGCGGCGTTGAAATCGGCATCCGTCGTTTAGAAGCTCGCCCCACCGCTACGCTCTGTGTGGATTGCAAAACCTTGGCAGAACTGAAAGAAAAACAGCTTGGCGGCTGAGCACTAAAAGAACGTTCTATTCGAACGCGGGCACCTTAGGGTGCCCGTTTTTGTTAATGACTTTTTTGCATGACGAAAGCTTCCTACAACGACGCTACTATGAAAAATTCTGCTCGCTATCGTGGTCGCTTTGCGCCTACGCCCTCTGGCCCGCTGCACTTTGGCTCACTGGTCGCCGCCCTAGGCAGCTATCTAGATGCCCGCGCGTCCGATGGGCAGTGGCTGGTGCGTATTGAAGATATTGACCCACCCCGATGCCCTGAAGGTGCGGCGAGCACCATTTTGCGCCAGCTGGAAACCTTTGGTCTGGAGTGGGACGAGGAGGTCATGTGGCAGCACACCCGTGGCGATGCTTATCAACACGCTTTAGATCGACTGATACAGCTAGATCTTGCCTACCCTTGCAGTTGTTCGCGTAAGCAGTGGCAGGCGTTTGATATCTACCCTGGCTGGTGCCGCAATGGCGTTTGCGATGCGAAGAAACCGGTGGCCTGGCGGCTGCGCAGCGACCTTGGCGAGCGCCCTATCCTTTGGCAAGACCGGCTGTTCGGCGAACAGCAGTTTGACCCCGCTGAACTGGGCGATGTGGTATTAAAGCGTAAAGATGGCCTATGGGCATATCAGCTCGCCGTCGTAGTGGATGACGCCGAGCAGCAGATTACCGATGTGGTACGCGGGCTCGATTTGCTCGACAACACCCCTTGGCAGCGCCAACTACAGAACGCGCTTCAACTGCCGCAGCCGCGCTACCTACACTTACCGCTCATCGTCACTGCTGAAGGACAAAAGCTCTCAAAGCAAAACCTGGCCCCGGCCCTGGCAGAAGACGAGCAGGAAGTGCGCCAGCAGCTCTTTCAAGCGTTGGAAGCGCTTGATCAAACACCACCCCAGGAACTTGCCTCCGAGCCCCCGGCGACTCAGTTACACTGGGCGGTAGCAAACTGGTCATTGGCACGGCTACGGCCTACGGCACACCGCCTAACTCCCTCTTTACGTTCAGCAGGAGATTGATATGTATGTCTATCGCATCATGCTGTTTTTGGTGTTTGGCGGCTACCTGCTCTCGCCACTGCTGATGAATGGCTGGAGTGACCCTGACTCTGCCTGGTACCGGCCATTTGCGATATGGGGCGGCTTGATTGCGTTAACGCTCTGGCTGGAGCAGAAGAGGAAGCTTGATGAACGTTGAGATGCACGTTGAGATAGTCGGCGTCTTATTGCTTGGGCTGGGCTATCTGGCGCTGCTGTTTGGCTGCGGTTTTGCGGTAGAGCGTGGCTGGGTGCCAGTGCATATTACTCGCCACCCCATTGTTTACACCCTTGCCCTGGGCGTTTATGCCAGTGCCTGGGCAATCTACGGCAGCGTGGAGATGGCTGCCAACGCGGGTTTTGGCTACCTTGCCTACTACCTGGGCGCGGCGGGTGCTTTTTTGCTGGCGCCCGTACTGCTGGTGCCGATCCAGCGCATCACCCGTACCTATCAATTAACGTCGCTGGCAGACCTGTTTGCCTTTCGCTTTCGCTCGCGGTGGGCGGGCACGCTGGTCACTCTTGTTAGTCTACTGGCGGTGCTGCCGCTACTGGGTATTCAAGTAAAAACCCTGAGCGAAGCCGTCAATATCATTACCGCTAGCCAAGCGGGCAGCAGCGTGGCCCTGCTTTTTTGCGCGGTTATTGCTGCCTTTGCGGTCATTTTCGGTGCCCGCCGTAGCCAGTCTCATGGGCGCCACGACACGCTGCTTAGCGCCATTGCGTTTGAATCTATCGTCAAGCTGCTGACCATGCTAGGACTCGGAGCGGTGGCACTATGGGTGGTGTTTGACGGCCCGGGTGATCTTCAGCTGTGGTTGGAAGGCCCCGGCGCAGCACTGCAACAGCAGACCCCTAAGTTTGACCCCGCCCAATGGCGTACCCTGCTGCTGCTGTTCTTCGCCGCTGCGTTTATGATGCCGCACCTGTTTCATATCAGCTTTGCGGAAAGCCTGTCGCGGCATACTTTGCTCCAAGCAAGTTGGGCGCTGCCGCTTTTTTTACTGCTAATGGCGCTGCCTGTGCCAGTGATCTGGTGGGCCGCTCAGTCAGTTAATCCTGACATACCCATCGCTGCCTATGCCGCTTACCTGATGACCGAACACTGGTGGGTGGGCGCGCTGGCATTTATCGGCGGACTAGCCGCTGCCAGTGGCACCATGATTATGATTGCGCTGGCGCTCTCCGGCATGGTGTTGAATCACATTGTGCTGGTGGCAAGACCGCCTGAAGCACGTAGTGACCTCTATGGTTGGCTACTATGGCTGCGACGTGGCTTAGTCGTTGCGGTGATTATCGGTGGCTGGCTGTTTTATCAGTGGGTAGGCCGCTACCACGGCTTAATTGGCCTGGGACTGGCGGCCTTTGTAGGCATGGCCCAGTGTCTGCCCGGCATGCTAGCGCTACTTTATTGGCCTGGCGCTAACCGTAAAGGCATGATTGTTGGCTTGGTCGCAGGCGTCAGTATCTGGCTGTGGGGGTTATGGCTGCCGCTTATACTTTCACTGCCTCCGCCAGTGCTGCTCTTCACGCCGTTCACGGCTGCCGATGCGCCACTGTGGTACAACGTCACGCTGGTATCGCTCGCCGTCAATATTTTGCTGCTGATTGTGATCTCGCTATTTACGCGTATCTCCGAAGGAGAACAATCCGCCGCGGAGGCGTGCTCGGTTGACGCGGTGATCCGCTCCAAACGCTTCCCATTAGAAGCCGCCACCGCTAGCGACTTTTCCACCCACTTAGCCCAAGCACTTGGCGATGAAGCCGCCAGCCGTGAAGTCGCCCGCGCCTTGAAAGCGCTCAACTTAACCCCTCAAGAGCGCCGCCCCTACGCGCTGCGTCGTTTACGCGACCGCATTCAGGCCAACCTCTCGGGCCTAATGGGGCCCTCGGTAGCGCGAGACATCGTCGACCGTTATCTGCCCTACCGTCACGACGACACTCCGGAAACCGATGACATTCACTTTGTCGAAAGCCGCCTGGAAGCCTACCGCTCGCGGCTGACAGGGTTAGCCCGCGAACTCGACGGCTTGCGCCGCCATCACCGCCAAACCCTGGCCTATTTACCGGTGGGGCTGTGCGTATTGGGCGATGATGATGAGCTGTTGATGTGGAACCAGGCGCTCTCGCAACTTTCAGGTATTAGCGGTGAAAGCGTGATCGGCTCACGCCGCGACAGCCTACCCGCACCGTGGCCAAGTTTGCTGGGCAGCGTGCTTGAGACAACATCAACGCCACTCTACAAACAGGCTGTCACGCTACACGGCAAGGACTACTTTCTGACCCTGCACAAAGCCATTCTCAGCGGCCACGACAGCCGTGGCGGTAGTGTGATTCTGATTGAAGACCATACCGAGATGAAGTGGCTGGAAGATGAGCTGGTGCATGCGGCGCGGCTCGCCTCAATCGGCCAATTGGCCGCCGGGGTCGCCCATGAAATCGGTAACCCCATTACCGGCATCTCGTCCTTGGCTCAGAACCTACGCTACGACACCGATGACCCCGCCCTGCTGGAAACAGCCGATCAGATCCAACAACTGACCCAACGTGTGACCAAAATCGTCAACTCACTGGTCGGCTTTGCACACGGCGGGCGCCAGGCGGTCCCGCTTCCTGCCTCGCCTGTGGCGCTTTCATCGATTAGTGAAGATGCGTTGCACTTGATCCACCTCGCCCGCTCGGGAGAGGATGTTACTTTAACCAATGATACGCCCGACGACTTGGTGGTTCGCGGCGATGCTCAGCGATTAACCCAGGTCATGGTCAATCTACTCAGCAACGCCCGGGATGCCTGTGGCCAAGGCGGGCAAGTGCACATTGACGCCGGGTGCGATGACCAGCTCGCCTGGTGGCGGATTACGGACAACGGCCAGGGGATTGATCCTCGGGTGCGCGATCACTTATTTGAGCCCTTTACTACCACTAAGCCAGCTGGCGAAGGCACCGGCCTGGGTCTTTCGTTGGCTTATCAAATTATCAATGAGCATCAGGGTAAAATAGACGTGGCCTCGCCACCGCCCGGACAGCCTCGCGGCACTGCCATTACGTTATGGCTGCCGCTTTACCAACAGGATAATCAGCCAGCTCATGCCAAGGATTCTGATTGTTGAAGATGAAGCGATTATTCGCAGCGCGCTAAAGCGACTACTGGAACGCCACGACTATACGGTCAGCGAAGCAGGCAGTGCTGAGGAGGCCTGCCAGCTTGAACTCACAGGGTTTGATCTCATCATCAGCGACTTGCGCTTACCGGGCGAGCCAGGCACTTCCTTGATTGCTGCTGCGGCGCCCGTGCCAGTACTGATCATGACCAGCTACGCCAGCATGCGCTCTGCAGTGGAGGCGCTCAAACTGGGCGCCGTGGACTACGTTGCTAAGCCGTTTGACCACGCCGAGCTACTGGAAACCGTTGAGCGGATCCTGCACAAGCAGTCAAACCAGCAGAGTCCGCCGCCGGATATCACTGACGCAGGTGGTGGACGACAAACCATGATCGGCAACTGCGTTGCCATGCAGCAGGTTTACACCCGCATTCGTAAAACCGCACCAGCGGATGTCACCGTCTTGATCCTAGGCGAGTCGGGCACCGGCAAAGAGCTCGTGGCACGTGCTATTCACCAACAAAGCAAGCGGGCCAAAGCGCCGCTCATCAGCGTGAACTGTGCGGCGATTCCCGAAACGCTGATTGAATCCGAACTGTTTGGGCACGAAAAAGGCGCCTTTACCGGCGCCAGCGCGGCGCGCACCGGCTTGGTGGAAGCCGCCGATGGCGGCACACTGTTCCTTGATGAGATTGGCGAGCTACCGCTGGATGCTCAGGCGCGTCTGTTACGCGTGCTGCAAGAGGGTGAAATCCGTAAAATTGGCTCGGTAGAAACCCGCCACGTTAACGTCCGCTTGATTGCCGCTACCCACCGGGACCTGCGCGCACTGTCAAAAACCGGCGAGTTCCGCCTCGACCTTTACTACCGCTTGAACGTGATGCAAATCGAGCTGCCGCCGCTACGTGAGCGTGAAGATGACGTGCTGGAGATCGCCGATATTCTGCTCGATAAGGCGTGTAAGCGTCACGAACGCACAGGGCTGCGCCTATCCCGTGCAGCCCGCCAAGACCTGCGTGATTACCCATGGCCGGGCAATGTACGAGAGCTGGAGAACGCCCTGGAACGTGGGGTGATTCTTGCGGAAGGACACTTGATACACCCGGATGACTTGGGCCTGGCGCCCATTACGGCTCGCCCTCATGCGCCATCCACTAACGCCTCGGCTACCGGTGGCAGCCCAGACAAAATTACTGAAGAGAATGAAGATGACCTCTCCTTAGAGGATTATTTTCAGCATTTTGTGCTCGAACATCAGGATCAAATGAGTGAAACCGAGCTGGCCCAAAAACTTGGTATCAGCCGGAAAAACCTTTGGGAACGGCGCCAGCGGCTTGGTATACCGCGTAAAAAAACCGCTCGTCGCCCAGGCTAAAGGCTTAGGTAACGGCTTCAATCATCCACCTAAGACTATCGTCTAATACACTGATTTAAATAAGAAATTATCCATTCGCGGCGACGCCGGTACTGTTACCTTCCCACACAACAACATGCACAAACGACCGCAAAAGGGGTAACACTTCTCGAGCTGCAAAGTTCCTCTTTATTATAAAAAACGCCAACCTTTTGAAATTTATAATTTATCCATTAGATGGCACACCGCCTGCAGTATTACTGGGTAAGAAAAACAAACTGGGCATAGCGGTAGGTCACCAACAAAAACAACACGACCTCGCCCTAACCTGAGCCAAAACAAAAACAACAGGGCCAGGTAGAGATAAAGGTACTAACAAGAACAATAGGCTTGAATCTCATTACTTGCTGGCGCAAGCAACACAGGCGCTGACAACAACAATAATGTAGTAAGTATCCCGAAAGGACGCGACGTACACAACAATTTGCATCCTAACAACAACAAAAGCAGTCAGTGTGTACACCCCGGCGCCAATAATAATTCCCCGGGGGGAGAATAGTTCGCGGTTGGATTATTGTTTTGAATACGAGGCGGTCGGAACTATCGTGATCCTTACGCCTACCGACTGCGGTGCGTATTCAGGGCGATGTGCCATCATGAAGAAAAACAGCAGCATGGACGCTGATTAATTGCTTAATAGGGGAGGCTCTCTTAGCCTCCCTTTTCCGTGTCTGAGTCTTGAGTTTACACACGTTAGCGTCAAGTGCTTTGCAAGCCACTCTTTGCAAGCCATCAAGGGTCGGCTACACTCAGCCACTAATTATTTATGTTCAGTACTCGCTTGAAGTACTTACTAATGGCTATCTTTTCGTACCCTGCGAGTTGAAATTATCGCATGTTTAAAGGATTTACCCGTTTACTACACAGCCCGGGGGAGCAATTGAAAACCTTGCTCGATCCCCAAGAGAGTGCCACCACCGTCCTCTCTCCACGTAATATCCCACGCTCCGAGCACCCTGTTTCTCGCCAGCATATTAGTGATGCCGCGTTAAAAGTGCTCTACCGCCTTAGCGGCGCAGGGTTCGATGCCTATTTGGTGGGCGGCTGCATTCGTGACGCGCTGCTGGGCAAGATGCCCAAGGATTTCGACGTTGTGACAAATGCCACTCCCGAGCAGGTTCGCGATTTATTTCGCAACTCGCGTCTGATCGGCCGCCGTTTTCGGATTGTCCACGTGCGCTTTGGCCGTGAGGTTATTGAGGTCACCACCTTTCGTGGCAAACCCCAAGACGAGCATGGCGATCATATTGCCCACCAGTCCGATGAAGGGTTACTGCTGCGCGACAACGTATGGGGCAACATCGAAGAGGACGCACTGCGGCGCGACTTCACCGTTAACGCGCTCTACTACAATATCGCTGACTTCAGCATTACCGATTTTGCCAATGGTGCCCGGGATATCGAAACCCGCACCCTGCGCTTGATTGGCGACCCGGCGACGCGTTACCGCGAAGACCCGGTACGGATGCTACGCGCGGTGCGCTTTGCGGCTAAGCTCGATTTCACGCTAGACCCCGCCACCGAAGCGCCAATGTACGATCAGGCGCCGCTGCTGCTGCAAATTCCCCCGGCGCGGTTATTCGATGAAGTGCTCAAGCTGTTTATGTCGGGTCATGGCTTAGTCACGTTTCGTCTACTCAGCCACTACGGCCTGTTTGGCATGCTGTTCCCCGAAGCCGAAGAAGCCATGGCTGATGCCGCCTGGGCTGAAGAATTGATTGAGCAAGCGCTGACCAACACCGATAAGCGCATTGCCGAAGAGCGCCCCGTCACCCCGGCCTTCCTGCTGGCAGCATTCTTGTGGGCACCGGTCAAACAGCGCCAGGAAGTGCTGGAGCAAGAGGGCATGCCGCCGATACCCGCGCTTCAAGCAGCCTCTCAACAGGTGGTGTCCCGCCAGTTAGAGTTCACGTCGATACCTAAGCGCTTTGGTATTCCCATGCGGGAAATCTGGGAGTTACAGCAGCGACTGCCCCAGCGACGCGGTAAAAAAGCCTTTCAAACCCGTGAGCACCCACGCTTCCGAGCGGGCTACGACCTGCTCCTGTTGCGCGAACAGGCGGGTGAAATTCCGCGCGGTTTAGGCGACTGGTGGACCGCGTTTCAGCGTGGTGATGAACACGAACAGCGTCGCTTGCTGCAAAAAGTCGGCGGCGATCCGGCTAGTCAAGGTGATGGTCGGCGCAAACGGCGGCGTAAGCCGCGGGCAACAGAGTAGCGAGACTGGGCGTGGGCACCTCTCCTCAACTCGCCTATGTTGGCCTCGGCAGCAATCTTGAGTCGCCCGTAGAGCAGCTTCGCGAGGCGCTTAAAGAGCTTGCCACGCTGCCACTCAGCCGTTTGGTGGCGGCGTCATCACTGTATGCCAGCCGCCCCGTGGGCCCACAAGACCAGCCGGACTTTATCAATGCCGTGGCAGCGCTGGAAACATGCCTTTCGCCATTGGCCTTGCTCGACCAGCTGCAGGCGCTGGAACAACAGCATCGCCGCCGTCGCCAGCGCCACTGGGGGCCCCGCACGCTTGATCTTGACCTGCTGCTCTACGCCAACAACGCTATCGACGTGCCACGCTTACAAGTCCCCCACCCGCAAATGACCGCCCGAGCCTTTGTACTGCTACCGCTCGCAGAGATCGCGACCTCACTCAACCTCTTCCAACAGCCGCTATCAGCATGGCTTAAACGCGTTGAAGACCAAGGTTTGGAACGACTCCCCGACGCCTAGCGTGCGCTCAATGCTACCATCTGACACATATCTCGACACCGACACCCCATTCAGGTAACAATTGCCGGTTACGCCACTTCGCGCATGCAGGGATGCAGCGTCAATAATGGCCGCTGCCTATGTCGCAGTGGCCTTGTATAAAGAGAGCACGCCATGAAAACCGTCACTCTAAGCACGCTGCAGGCCTACAAGCAGGCTGGCGAGACGTTCAGTTGCCTGACCGCTTACGATGCTTCCTTTGCCCACGCGGCAAGCCAGGCAGGCATTGATGTACTGCTGGTCGGTGATTCGCTAGGCATGGTATTACAAGGCCATAACAGCACCTTACCTGTCACTATTGAAGACATCGTTTACCACACTCGCTGTGCAGCGCGCGGTAAAGGCCACAGCCTGTTGATGGTTGATTTGCCGTTTATGAGCAACGCCACTACTGAGCGTCTGCTGGAAGATGCAGCCGCCGTCATGCGTGCGGGTGCGGAATTGGTCAAACTGGAAGGCGAAGCCTGGATGGCCGATGGCATTCGTGAACTGACTCGCCGCGGCGTACCGGTCTGCGCCCACCTTGGCTTAACCCCACAAACCGTGCACCAGCTAGGCGGTTATAAAGTGCAGGGCCGCGATGCCGCTCACGCTGAGCGGATCATTAATGATGCCAAAGTCCTCGTTGAGGCAGGCGCCTCGGTGATTCTGCTTGAGTGCGTTCCCGCGAGTCTGGGCAAAGCGGTAACCGAGGCGCTGGATGTTCCAGTCATCGGTATTGGTGCAGGGCCCGATACCGACGGTCAGATCCTGGTGATGCACGATGTACTCGGTGTTACCCATGGCCGTACACCGCGCTTCGTGAAAAACTTTATGGCCGACGCTGACTGTATTCAAACAGCCTTCCAGCATTACCACGAAGCGGTCAAATCGCGCACGTTCCCGGCCCCAGAGCACTGTTTTTAAATATCGTTTTTGAAAACCGCTTTTAGAAGAAGACACCTCGATTATGCGCACTTTGCGAGACATTGATCAGCTACGCAGTACGCTGCAGGAATACCGTCAGCACGGCCAGCGTATTGCCCTGGTGCCCACGATGGGCAACCTGCATGCGGGGCATTTAGCGCTGGTGGCCTGCGCGCGCCAGCACGCCGATATCGTGGTCTCAAGCCTGTTTGTCAACCCGATGCAGTTCGGCCCAGGGGAAGATTTAGACGGCTATCCGCGGACCTTTAACGCCGACCAGGCGCAGTTGGTTGAGGCTGGCTGTGACGTGCTGTTTGCACCTGCAGTGAGCTCACTTTATCCAAACGGCTTGGATGCTCAAACCCGTGTTCATGTACCCGTCGTCGGCGAGGGGTTGTGCGGTGGCTCGCGTCCCGGCCACTTCGACGGGGTTTCTACCGTCGTCAGCATGCTGTTCAACCTCGTCCAGCCAGACATTGCCTGCTTCGGCGAAAAGGATTACCAACAGCTTGCCGTCATTCGCAAGCTGGTGCGGGATCTGCACATGCCCATCGAGATTATCGGTGTGCCGATCGTGCGTGCCGAGGATGGCTTGGCGCTGTCATCGCGAAATGGTTATTTAAGCAGCGAGGAGCGTGCGAAAGCGCCCGCGCTATATCGCACGCTGTGTACGCTACGCGATAGCCTTGAACACGGCGTGGCTATCGAAACAGCCCTTAAGCAAGGCAAAACCGCGCTCTATGAAGCGGGCTTTACGCCGGACTATCTGGAACTACGTGAGACCACGCTCGCGCCAGTGAGTCCCACCACTCGCCAAGCGATACTGCTGGCCGCCGCCAAGCTAGGCCCAGCGCGATTGATCGACAACGTGACGGTACAACTCCCAGGCAGCACTACCAGCTCTGCCAGCCAATAAACTAACAACCGGTCATAGAGGAACTCCCATGCATACCATTATGCTCAAAGCCAAACTGCACATGGCACGCGTTACTCATGCAGTGCTCAATTACGAAGGCTCCTGTGCCATCGATGGCGATCTGCTGGATATGGCGGGTATTCGCGAAAACGAGCAGATTCAGATTTATAACGTCGAAAACGGCGAGCGTTTTACCACATATGCTATCCGCGGTGAGGAAGGCTCTCGGCTGATCTCGATCAATGGCGCCGCTGCTCACCTCGCCGCCCCTGGCCATCGCATTATTATCTGCAGCTACGCCCACTACACTGAAGCCGAATTGGAAAAGCATCAGCCCGCGCTGGTGTATCTCCAGGAAGGCAACCACGTCAGCCACACCAGTAATATTATTCCGGTGCAGTTAGCGTAGAGGTAGAACACTTCAAGCTTTTCTAAAACGGGCCATTCTGTGGCCCGTTTTAATTTGCTTATAAAAGCGTATTGCCGCAATGCACACCCTTCCCCTATGCTGAAGAGACGGCTGACAGAGCACGTCTAAAAGAGTACGGCTGACAGAGTACGCCAACCGGGCATCTGGAATCAGACTGCCTGCATTTAACTCCAGGAGTCATCTTATGAAAGAAGTAGTCATTGTTGCGGCGCGCCGCACCGCTGTTGGTGCCTTTGGTGGTTCACTGGCTGGCATCCCGGCAAGTGACCTTGGCGCTTTAGTCATTAAAGATATCCTCTCATCAACCGGCGTAGCCCCCGACCAAGTTGATGAAGTACTGCTAGGCCAGGTGTTGACCGCAGGCGTCGGCCAAAACCCAGCTCGCCAAGCATCGATTAAAGGCGGCCTACCGGCCTCGGTACCCGCCATGACCATCAACAAAGTATGTGGTTCAGGTCTTAAAGCGATTCACCTCGCCACGCAGGCAATTCGCTGCGGCGATGCCGACCTGATTCTGGCTGGCGGCCAGGAAAATATGTCAGCGTCTCCCCACGTCCTGCCCAATTCCCGCAATGGTCAGCGTATGGGCGATTGGAAAGCCATCGATACCATGGTGCATGACGGCCTGTGGGACGCGTTCAACGACTACCACATGGGCATTACCGCTGAGAACTTAGCCGAGAAGTACGGTATTACCCGCGAAGAG
Source organism: Vreelandella arctica (assembly GCF_037070215.1). Taxonomy (NCBI): domain Bacteria; kingdom Pseudomonadati; phylum Pseudomonadota; class Gammaproteobacteria; order Oceanospirillales; family Halomonadaceae; genus Vreelandella; species Vreelandella arctica. The sequence continues at coordinate 23,531 of NZ_JBANSN010000006.1, forward strand.
ATGGATAAATTTGCTGCTCAATCTCAGCAGAACGCTGCGAACGCTATTAAAGAGGGCAAATTCAAAAGCCAAATCGTGCCGGTAGAGATTCCTCAGCGTAAAGGCGACCCAATCGTCTTTGATACCGACGAAAACCCGCGCGAAGTCACCGTCGAAAAACTGGCGAGCATGAAGCCAGCATTTAAAAAAGATGGCACCGTTACGGCAGGTAACGCCTCCTCTTTAAATGATGGTGCGGCCGTGGTGATGATTTGTTCCGCTGAGAAAGCCAAAGAGCTTGGCCTGGAGCCGCTAGCGCGTATTGCCGCTTACGCCAACGCCGCTGTTGACCCGGCTATTATGGGGATCGGTCCTGCACCCGCTACCCGCCGCTGTTTAGAGAAAGCGGGCTGGAGCCTGGATGATCTCGATTTAGCAGAAGCCAACGAGGCGTTCGCCGCTCAAGCATTATCCGTCAATAAAGAGCTTGGCTGGGATGTCAGCAAGGTGAACGTTAATGGCGGCGCTATCGCCCTGGGTCACCCAATCGGTGCTTCAGGCTGTCGCGTGCTGGTATCACTGCTGCACGAAATGATCGCTCGTGATGCTAAGAAAGGTCTCGCGACGCTGTGTATCGGCGGTGGTCAGGGTGTAGCGCTGGCCATTGAGCGCCCTTAAATGACTCGCTGGTAATCGCTAATCTCTAATGTCGTGCCCCCACCGCTGCTGGGGGCATTTTTTTGGCGCTTATAGGGTCAGCGCGATTTCACACCGACCACCCTGGCTGGCGTACTAATCACCAATAGTGCCCCCAGCAGGAATAGCCCCGAAGCCGCCCACATGGCAATGGGTAAGCTAGTACCATCGACAATACGCCCACCCAGCATGGCCCCAAGGCCAATGGACATATTGAAAGTGAAAGCCATCAAAGCCGTGGCGGCTTCGGTATTGGGCGCGGTGCGTAAAATCCAGGTCTGGATGCTGACCGATACGCTGCCAAATACCGCCCCCCACGCCATCAACAACATAACACCACTGCTCGGCTGCACACCCAGCACGGGGAACGCAGCCACAACAAGCAGCAACAGGCTGGGAATCGCCAGCACGGCGCGGTAAGGGTGGCGCCCGGCAAATATTCCGGCGGCGATATTGCCCAAAATACCCGCCGCCCCATAGAGCAGTAGCAGGCTACCCACATGGCGTTGGGAAATACCGCTGATCTCTTGCAGAATGGGGCTAATAAAGGTGTAGGCGGCAAAGTGGCCAACCACCACAAAGCCCGTGGTTAACACCGCCACCCGCACTCCCCGATTGCTGAATTGCTGCGCCAATACCCGCAGGCGCACCGGCTCTCTAGGTGGTAATGGCGGCAGCCAGCACCACAGCGCAATCGCTGTTAACAGGCTAAAAACGCCCAGTGCGCCAAAGGCGACCCGCCAGTTACTTAGATCCCCCAACAGCGTGCCTAGCGGCACACCCAACACGGAGGCCGCCGCGACGCCACCAAAGATCATCGTCATTGCTTTTGGCACCTGCGCTTCAGGCACCAGGCGCGGGGCAATACTGCCGGCAACGGCCCAAAACCCACCAATACTAAGCCCCACCAACACCCGAGCGGCAAGCAGCAGTGTGAAACTGCTCGCCAGGGCCGACAACACACTCCCGGCTACCATGACGATCATCAATACCGTGAGCATGATGCGCCTATCCAAGCGCCCCACCGCGACCGGTAATAGCGGGGCTGAAAAGGCAGCCACCACGCCCGGCACGGTGACCATCAAACCCGCCATACCTGGCGTAACACCCATGGAAGCGGCCACTTGAGAGAGCAGCCCAATCGGCAACTGTTCAGCGGTCACCAATAAAAAAATGCCGATCATTACGGCCACCACCGCCCACCAGCGTGGCGCTTGTTCCTGCTCCATTAACTGCTCCCTAACGCTCTCTAAGTACCCGCTTAAAAACCTTTACCGAACAATTCTTTATCGAACAAAACCAATCCTAATAAAACAAACTCTAATAAAACTAATCCTATCCAAAAAATAACGCCCCCGCAGCCAGAGGCTACGAGGGCGATAACAAAAACCTAACTAGCGATTTAAATCGAACTGATTAAATCGTGGCTTCGGCTTCCGTTGCTTCTGCGGCAAAAGCAGCTTTCTCTTCTTCGGTGATCTCTTTCATCGACAGCTTCACGCGGTTGCGGTTGTCGATATCCAGCACCTTAACAATCACGTCGTCGCCTTCGTTCAAGAAGTCACGCACGTTATTAACGCGCTCAGCAACGATCTGCGAGATGTGCACTAGGCCATCGGTCCCCGGCATGATGTTAACAAACGCACCAAAGTCGGCAATACGAACTACCTTACCGTTGTACAGCTTGCCGATCTCTGCTTCGGCGGTAATTGCCAGTACGGTGTCGATGGCGCGTTTCGCAGCGGCTTTATCTTCCGCGTAGATACGGACGGTACCATCGTCGTCGAGATCGATGGATGCACCGGTGTCTTCGCAAATTTTGCGAATCGTCGCGCCGCCTTTACCGATAACATCACGGATTTTGTCAGGATCGATTTTGATGGTGGCCATCGACGGCGCGTTATCGGAGACATCGCTACGGCTCTGGCTGATCACGACATTCATTTGCTCGAGAATACTCAGACGCGCGGTCAGTGCTTGTTGCAGCGCGAGCTCCATAATCTCTTCGTTGATGCCTTCGATCTTGATGTCCATCTGCAGGGCGGTGATGCCCTCTTCCGAACCGGCCACTTTAAAGTCCATATCGCCAAGGTGATCTTCGTCACCCAGGATATCGGTCAAGACGGCAAAGCCATCGGCGTCTTTCACCAAGCCCATGGCAATACCAGCGACCGGTGCTTTCAACGGCACACCCGCGTCCATCAAGGCCAGCGAAGAGCCACATACAGAGGCCATCGAGCTTGAACCGTTAGACTCGGTGATTTCAGACACTACACGAATGGTATACGGGAAAGCGTCTTCGGCAGGCAGCATGGCCTGCACGCCACGACGCGCCAGGCGACCGTGACCGATTTCACGACGCTTCGGGCCACCCATGAAGCCAGCTTCGCCTACTGAGTAAGGGGGGAAGTTGTAGTGCAGCATAAAGCGATCTTTGCGCTCACCTTCCAGCGACTCGATTAGCTGAGAGTCACGCAGCGTGCCCAGCGTCGCCACGGCAATCGCCTGGGTCTCACCACGCGTAAAGATGGCAGAACCGTGCGCTTTTGGCAGCACACCAACTTCGATGGCCAAGGGGCGCACGGTTTGGTTATCACGACCGTCAATACGCGGCTCGCCTTTTACAACGCGTGAACGGACAACGCGTTTTTCCAAACCAGCAAAGGCACTTTTCACGTCATCTTTACTGAACTTGTCATTTACCGGTTCGCCTTCATCGGCTGCCAGCTGCTCAATGGCTTGAGCTTTCAGCTCAGCTAACGCATCTTGGCGCTGCATCTTGTCGGTGATGCGGTAGGCGTCGCCCACTTTAGCTTCAAAGGCATCGGCCATGGCGGCTTTGAGCGCCACATTTTCTTCAGCGGCCTGCCATTCCCAGCGCGGCTTGCCCGCTTCGGCGACCAGCTCGTTGATCGCACTGATAGCGACCTGCATCTCCTGGTGACCGAACAGTACGGCACCCAGCATCTCGTCTTCAAGCAGCTCTTTGGCTTCGGACTCAACCATCAGCACGGCTTTTTCAGTACCGGCGACGACCATGTCGAGCTCAGAGGTGGCCAGTTCTTCAACCGTCGGGTTGAGGAAGTAACCCTGTTCTTCGTTAAAGCCAACGCGGGCTGCGCCAATCGGGCCACTAAACGGTACGCCAGAGATACTCAGCGCGGCGGAGGTGCCAAGCAAAGCGGCAATATCCGGATCGTGGTTACGATCGGTAGAGAGAACGGTACAGACAACCTGCACTTCGTTCATAAAGCCTTTGGGGAACAGCGGGCGGATAGGGCGGTCAATCAGGCGCGAAGTTAGCGTCTCTTTTTCAGTGGGGCGCCCTTCGCGCTTGAAGAAGCCGCCAGGAATTTTGCCCACCGCGTAGGTTTTCTCTTGGTAGTGTACCGAGAGGGGGAAAAAGGGCTGACTCGGGTTAGCTTCTTTTCGAGCAACCACGGTACACAGTACGACGGTGTCATCCATTGTTACCATGACAGCGCCGGTAGCTTGGCGAGCAATACGCCCGGTTTCGAGCGTGACGGTGCTACGACCGTACTGGAACGTTTTCTTTACCGGATTCACAGCGACTTCCTTCAGCATTATCAATATCTACTTGTCTATTCGTTTAGGTCGTTTTGACTCGTTACCATTCTAGGCGCTGGAGCGCGTTAGGGCTACCTGTTCCCTCTCGTCGTCAACTCGAAACATAAAAAAACGGGCAGCTCCTTGGGAGCTGCCCGTTTCTAATCATTGCCGTTAACGCTTAACGACGCAGACCTAAACGCTGAATCAGAGACTGATAGCGTTCGAAATCTTTACGCTTTAGGTAGTCCAGCAGCTTACGACGCTGGTTAACCATGCGGATCAGACCACGACGAGAGTGGTGATCCTGCTTGTTGGTCTTGAAGTGGTCCTGCAGGCCATTGATGTTGGCGCTCAGCAGTGCAACCTGCACTTCAGGGGAACCGGTATCGTTATCGCCGCGGCCGTATTCAGTGACGATCTCGGCCTTCTTCTCAGCGGTTAAAGCCATCTGTATCTCCAGTAAGCAATATGCCTAAAAATGAATGGGTGAGACCACGCATATTTGCAGTCTCAAGCTACTATGTGCGTCTTGCATCTTACTATTTTCACGTAGTCTGCGGCGTCCTTGCAACAGGCCTTACGAGATAGCGACGGTACTTAACAGCCGCTTAGGCGCCACTTCCTGGGCACCTTTCACTACACCAAGGCCGATAAACGTCTCGGCGTAATAAAGTCTGGCTACGTCGTCCGCGGCTAATGCACCGGTTTCGAGAGCAGCGGGCTGGCCATGGGCCAAACGGGCGTGAGCGGTGTCATCGACTGTCAGTAACGGTAAATGATCAACGAGCACATCCACGGGCATTAGCTCAGCTTCCAAGGCGGCTTGGTCGGCTAACGCTTCCAAGGCCTCTAGCGTCCACATCGCGTCGGCTAAAAAGGGCCCTGTTTTGAGCCTTCTTAGTTGACTAATGTGCGCGCCACAGCCAAGCGCCTGACCAATATCTTCGGCTAACGTGCGGATATAAGTGCCTTTACTGCAACTTACTTCCAGCTCGAAAGCCGTGCCATCAAATGAAAGCAGGCGCGCATCATACACGCTTATCCGGCGTGCTGCACGCTCTACGTGTTTGCCTTCACGGGCCAACTCGTAGAGTTTTTTGCCCTGATGCTTTAAAGCCGAATACATGGGCGGCACTTGGTCAATCTCACCGCGAAAGCGGGTGAGCACAGCTTTTACGTCATCGACGCTTAGGCTGGGAACCTCATGCTGCTCCATCACCGAGCCTTCCGCATCGCCGGTATCGGTGATAACCCCCAGTTCTACCCGGGTGCGATACACCTTGTCGGCTTCAAGCAAGTGCGACGAGAACTTGGTCGCTTCTCCAAGGCAGATCGGCAATAAGCCGGTTGCCATCGGGTCTAGCGTGCCGGTGTGTCCGGCTTTTTGAGCCTGGAATAACCGACGAACACGCTGCAGCGCATGGTTGCTGGAAACGCCCTTGGGCTTATCCAGCAGCAGTACGCCATTGACCGGCAAACCGCGACGTTGGCGCGCCACTAGCGAGTTTCCTCACTTTGCTCGGCGTCGGCGTCATCCTCGTCATCTTGATAGCGTGCACGATCCGTGGTCACCGCTTCATCAATCAATGAAGAGAGTTGCTGACCACGCACCACGCTTTCATCGAAATGAAAACGCAGCTCCGGTACGTGACGTAGCTTGATGCGCTTAGCAATCTGGCTTCTTAGAAAACCGGCGGCACGCTTAAGCACTTGCAGGTTTTCTTTAATACGCTCGGGTTCTTGCTCACCCAACAAAGTGACGTAGACATCGGAGTAGCCAAGGTCACGGCTAACGGTAACGCCGCTAACGGTGACCATACCTAAACGTGGGTCTTTCACTTCACGTTGGATCAACACCGCCAGCTCCTTTTGGAGCTGGTCGGCTACCCGGTCGGTACGCTTAAATTCGCGCATGTTTAGCTCCTCGCAACCTTACAGGCTGCGCTCGACCTTCACTTGGTCGAAGACTTCGATCTTATCGCCGACTTGGACATCGTTGTAGTTCTTCACGCCGATACCACACTCCATGCCGTTGCGCACTTCCTGCACATCGTCTTTGAAGCGGCGCAGCGATTCGAGCTCACCTTCGTAGATCACCACGTCATCACGCAGCACGCGGATCTTCTTATTACGATGCACGTTGCCTTCAATCACCATACAACCGGCGATCGCACCAATCTTCGGCGCACGGAAGACGTCGCGTACTTCGGCAATACCAACGATCTCTTCTTTCCACTCAGGGGCGAGCATACCGCTCATCGCCTGTTTGACCTCGTCGATCAGCTGGTAAATAACGCTGTAGTAGCGCAGATCCAGACCTTCACGCTCAATGATCTCGCGGGCAGCAGCGTCAGCACGGACGTTAAAGCCGACCACGATGGCTTCAGAAGCAAGTGCCAAGTTGGCATCGGTACCGGTGATACCACCCACACCCGAAGAAACCACGGCCACTTCCACTTCATCGGTGGAGAGCTCTTCCAGGGCGCCTTTGATCGCTTCCAGGGAGCCTTGAACGTCGGCTTTGAGGACGACATTGACCTTGGCCACTTCGTCTTGGCCCATCTGGCTGAACATGTTCTCCAGTTTGGCCTTCTGCTGACGTGCCAGGCGTACTTCGCGGTATTTGCCTTGACGGAAGTTAGCCACTTCGCGGGCTTTTTTCTCGTCGGCGACGACCATAAAGTCATCACCGGCATCCGGTGTACCGCCTAAGCCTTGGATCTCTACCGGCATGGCCGGACCAACCGAATCAACCTGCTGGGCAAGTTCGTTGGTCAGCGCACGCACACGACCATAATGCAGACCCGCCAGGACGATATCGCCCTTTTTCAGTGTACCGTTCTGAACCAGTACGGTAGCGACCGGGCCACGGCCTTTATCAAGGCGTGACTCAACCACCACACCTTTACCTGGCGCGGAAGGCACGGCTTTTAGCTCAAGCACTTCGGAGGCCAGCTGGATCGCTTCCAGCAGCTCTTCCATACCTTCACCTGTCTTAGCAGACACGTGAACAAACTGGGTGTCACCGCCCCACTCTTCCGAAATCACGCCGTGCTGGGAAAGCTCGTTCTTGATGCGATCCAGGTCGATACCCTGCTTATCGATCTTATTCACCGCCACCACCATCGGTACTTCAGCGGCTTTGGAGTGCTCAATCGCTTCAATGGTCTGCGGCATCACGCCGTCATCCGCTGCAACGACCAGAATCACGACGTCCGTTGCCTTGGCACCACGGGCACGCATGGCGGTAAACGCCGCGTGGCCTGGGGTATCCAGGAAGGTAACGCCACCGTGGTTATCTTCCACGTGATACGCACCGATGTGCTGGGTAATACCGCCCGCTTCACCAGTGGCAACCTTCGCCTTACGGATATAATCCAGCAGCGAGGTTTTACCGTGGTCAACGTGACCCATCACCGTAACAACGGGTGAGCGAGTAATCTCTTCGCCTTCGTAGGAGATGCCTTCGAGCATTTCCGTTTCCAGCGCGTCATCTTTAACCAGCTTCGCGGTATGGCCCATCTCTTCCACCACGATCGCCGCCGTATCCTGATCGATAGTTTGGTTGATGGTGACCGCTGCGCCCATGTTAAACATGGCCTTGATCACTTCGTTAGCCTTGATCGACATTTTGTCGGCCAATTCCGCCACGCTGATCGATTCTGGGATCGATACTTCACGCACCATCGGCTGAGTCGGTTTCTGGAAAGCGTGCTTGCCATTGCCGGTTTGGTTGCCACCACGGCGACCACCACGACGTTGTTCGGCACGTTTTACCTTCTTACCGCCGCCACCGCGTTTACGCTCTTCGCGATCACCACGATCTTCATCGTCACGACGACCTTTGGCCTTCGCTGCCGTTTTCTTCGGCGGCGCGGTACGACGGTCAGAGCGGCCCTCTTTCGGCGGCGCCGGCGGCATATCGTCACCAGACGGGGTATCGTCGATTTGCAGATTAGGCACGTCGAGATCAGGCGTTACAGGCGCTTTTTCAGCTCTCGGCTTGGCGTCAGCTGGCTTTTTAGCGACGGCATCTTTCTTGCTCGCTGCTTCTTCAGCCGCTTTAGCTGCCTGGGCCTTCTGCGCAGCTGCTTTTTCTTCAGCGACACGCGCATCGTTTACTTTGCGCTCAGCTTCCGCTTCCGCCATATCGCCCACTAATTGGCGTGGGCCGGTGTAGCTAGGCTCTGGCGCTTTCGGCTTCTCATCTTCAGCGCTTTTGACGTAAGTCTTTTTCTTACGTACCTGCACTTCGATAGTTTTGCCACGCTCGCCAGTATTAATACGGCTACGGGTTTTGCGTGTCAGCGTGATGCGGTTTTTGCCCGCTTCAGCCGTGTCGCTGCCACCGTGGCTTTTCTTCAAGAAACTCAGCAGCTTTTGCTTATCTTCTTCAGACACAGCATCGCTTTCAGAAGCGTGCTCTAAACCTGCTTCTTTCATTTGCTCTAGTAGGCGGGGCACATCACGGCCCACCTTTCCTGCGAAATCTTTAACTGTCATATCTGACATATTGACCCTCCTCAGCCCGTGACCTGTTTACTGTGTGTTCGAATCCGATGCGTCATCGACTTCAAACCAGGGCGCACGGGCAGTCATGATCAGTGCCGCTGCGCGCGCTTCGTCCAACTCCTCGATATCGACCAGATCGTCGACAGACTGCTCGGCGAGATCTTCCATAGTGACAATGCCGCGACTGGCCAAAATGAAGGCCAGGTGGCGCTCCATGCCATCCATCTCCAGCAGATCAGCTGCTGGTTGGGCACCGTCTAGCGCTTCTTCCGAGGCAATTGCCATCGTCAGCAGCTCGTCTTTCGCACGTGCGCGTAGCTGCTCTACTAATTCTTCATCGAACTCTTCGATTTCGAGCATCTCTTCCATCGGCACGTAGGCGACTTCTTCCAGGGTAGTGAACCCCTCTTCCACCAACAGGCGAGCGACATCTTCATCCACTTCAAGGTGCTGGATGAAAGAGTCCACCAGGCTATCAATCTCTTGGTCGCGCTTAGACTCTGCTTCTTCTTCGGTCATGACGTTAATCCGCCAGCCGGTAAGCTCAGAGGCCAAACGCACGTTCTGGCCGCTACGGCCAATGGCCTGAGCCAGATTATCTTGCGCTACGGCCACGTCCATCGCGTGGGCATCTTCGTCAACAAGGATAGACCCAACATCGGCGGGCGCCATGGCATTAATTACCAACTGGGCGGGATTGTCGTCCCACAACACAATATCGACACGCTCGTTTTGCAGCTCGGACGAGACTGCTTGAACTCGCGAACCGCGCATACCCACACAGGCACCCACGGGGTCGATACGGCGATCATTGGTTTTAACCGCAATTTTGGCGCGCGAACCGGGATCACGCGCAGCCCCTTTAATCTCAATCAGCTGCTCAGCGATTTCAGGCACTTCAATTTTGAACAGCTCGATGATCAGCTCGGGACATGTCCGCGATAGCTGGAGCTGGGCGCCACGAGCGTCCGGGTCTACTTTGACCAACAGGGCACGCACCCGCTCATTCATGCGGTAACGCTCACCGTGGATCATTTCATTGCGGGGTAAAAACGCCTCAGCGTTTTCGCCCAAATCAATGATCAGACCGTCGCGGGTGGTTTTCTTAACAATGCCGGCAACCAGTTCGCCTTCACGATCTGCATATTGGCGCACGACTTCAGCCCGCTCAGCTTCACGCACTTTCTGTACGATAACCTGCTTAGCGGTTTGCGCAGCAATACGACCAAACGATGCGTTTTCGATGGTTTTTTCAACCACATCGCCCAACTTTAGCGGCGGATCACGCTGCTCGGCGATGGTCTCTTTAATTTCATAATCTGGCGTTTCAAACTCGTCGTCTTCTACGACAGTCCAGAAGCGGAAGGTTTCGTATTCACCGGTGCGACGATCAATATGCACGCGCACATTGGCTTCTTCTTTATCAAACCGCTTACGTGACGCGCTCGCAAGAGCGGCTTCTACCGCTTCGAAGATGACATCACGTGGGACGCCCTTCTCATTGGAGATCGCGTCAACGACCATTAAAATTTCTTTACTCATGCGTATGCCTCGCCAGAAAACCTATCCTTATGTGCATCACCCCGGCAGCCTGCCGGCAGCGCCGCCACTCGGTTAATCGTCGAACTGCGGTACAATGTGAGCAGAATCAATACTCTCAATAGGAAAGCAATACTCTTCGCCATCCAGTTGAATGAGTACTTCATCCCCCTCAACACCGACCAGAAGCCCTTGATACTTGCGCCGCCCGTCAAAGGCAGTGCGCAGCTTGAGCGCGACGTGATGACCTTGAAAGCGGGTAAACTGATCCAGGGAATACAAGGGACGTGCCATGCCTGGCGAGGAGACTTCCAACCGATACTCACCGGCAATGGGGTCTTCCACATCCATAACAGCACTGACTTGGCGGCTAATATCTGCGCAGTCTTCCACGCTAACGCCACTCTCGCGCTCGATATAGATCACAAGCCGCGAATTTTTGCCCTGGGAAAGATGGTCGATGCCCCATAGCTCAAAGCCCATGGCAGCAACAACAGGTTCGATCAGCGCGTGAAGCGCAGCGTGTTTAGTGGCCACAGACAAAGCTCCTATAGCCGTTGCATCAGGCACCTGGCCAGGAGTTATTAGAAAAGCTAGGTGGCTGATTGGCGTTACTCGGAAATGTGCTCCCGGTTATCCGGACGCATCCGCTATTAAGATTACTCATATTAGCGACAAGCGGGCGCTAGCCCAATGCTCTTGCTAACCAAAAGCTGCTAACAAAAAGCCCCTTCACTGGAAGGGGCTTTTTAAAAGAAACCTTAAGTACTAATTCTTCAGTACTATCTTCAAGTACCGTTTCAGCAACACGCCCCAGGATTTACCTGATAGAAGTTATTTTCAATCTATAGCAATAGAGAAAACAACTTTTCAAACATGCTACTAGAAAATGGTAGCGGGGACCGGATTTGAACCGATGACCTTCGGGTTATGAGCCCGACGAGCTACCAGACTGCTCCACCCCGCATCAATCTAGGTCGACGATAATAGACACTAAAGCTACTTACGTCAACAACTACTTGCTTCAAGAACACGTTACTTGAAGCTGTCTTTCATTTTAGCTGCTAAATGCGATGTTCTCATTTTAACAACCCAAAAAGACATTCTGGGAAGCTGGCGAGCCAGCAAAACAGATGGTGCCGAAGGCGGGACTTGAACCCGCACGACCATACGGTCACTACCCCCTCAAGATAGCGTGTCTACCAATTCCACCACTTCGGCATCAGGGGAGACTACAAAATCACAGCGGTTAAATCTTCAACTACGCAGTCAATTCATCCACTACTTAGTCGCTGCTTTCCTCTAGCACTGGCGCGGTATTATCCACGTCTGCAGGCCTGTCGTCAAGCGTCGGAACGCTTTGCTGCTGCTCGATCAAACGCGAGTCTGGAATACCTGCTTCTGGTGCCTGACCAGCCTGGGTGGCGAAGTAAGCCAGTGCCATAGAGGTAACGAAGAAACCCGCCGCCAAAATAGCTGTCGTGCGCGATAAAAAGTTACCGCTGCCCCGCGAACCAAACACGGTTTGTGAAGCACCGCCCCCGAAAGCCGCACCGGCTTCGGCACCTTTACCCTGCTGAAGCAGAATGAGTACCACCAGGGCGACCGCAATCACCACATGGATCATAAGAATTGCAACTTGCATGGCGTTATCCTGCTGACTGACAAATGGCATAAAAATCATCGGTCTTGAGTGAGGCTCCGCCCACTAGACCGCCGTCGATATCTGGCTGAGCAAGCAGCTCAGCCGCATTACTTGCGTTCATACTGCCGCCGTATAGCAAACGCAGCTGTTCAGCTAACCCCTTATCAAAGCCCGCCTGGTAAGCACGAATGCCTGCCATGACTTCCTGGGCTTGCTCAGGAGATGCCGTGCGCCCAGTGCCAATTGCCCAAACAGGCTCGTAGGCAATAACCACTTGCTTGCGCTGGTCTGGCTCCAGGTGAGACATTACATGCCCTACTTGACGCAGCACCACGTCCATCGTGCGGTCCGCGTCGCGCTCATCCAAGGATTCCCCCACACAGAGAATCGGCGTGATATCCACGCTCAATGCCGCTAGCAGGCGCGCAAATATCTGTTCGTCGCTCTCTTTATAAAGCTGACGCCGCTCTGAGTGCCCTACCAAGACGTAAGAGACCGCAAACTCTTTGAGCATACGACCACTCACTTCACCAGTATGGGCACCAGAGTGAATGGGATTCAACGTTTGTGCGCCCAATGATAGTCCCGTGCCCTCAAACGCAAGGCGCGCCGCATCCAAATAAGGGAACGGCGGAATGATAACGACATCCACGCCCTTTGGCGATACGGCGGCAGAGAAGGCCTGGCCGAATTCGTTGATCAACGCCACGGAACCGTTCATTTTCCAGTTGCCGGCAATTAAAGGCGTACGCATCGACTCTCCTCACTCAAGGTGGAGCGAAATGGTATAGGAGCGGCCTTGTCAAGACAACCGCTGTTGCAAGCACAGGTTTGCTTTCCTGGGCCAGCTAGCTATATCGACCAGCTAGCTATATCGAATAGTGGGGCACGTTTATTTAAGCAATGCCTGAACTTGATCAGCCAAGCTGTGCGCCAATTGCTCGACATCCAAATGGGCACGCCCCTCCACCATCACACGAATCAGTGGTTCAGTGCCTGACGGGCGCAACAATACGCGCCCTTCATCGCCCAGTTCATGCTCTAACGCAGCAACCGCCTGCTGTAGCGGCGCCGATGCCATCACCTCTTTAGCACTTGTATGGGCGGGTAATCGCACATTAATCAGCGCCTGCGGCACTTTTTCCAGCTCTTTTAGTAGCGTCGGCAGGCTCTTCTGCTCGCGCATCATCAGCGCCAACACCTGCAGCGCCGAGACGATACCATCACCGGTAGTCTGCACATGACCGCACACAATATGACCCGACGACTCACCGCCCAACTCCCAACCGTTGGCGGCCATTCGCTCCATGACAAAACGGTCGCCCACTTTTGCACGCTCAAAAGGAATACCCAGCTTATCCAGCGCCATGGATAGGCCAAAATTAGACATCAAAGTGCCCACCACGCCGCCCTGCAGCAAACCACGCTCATGACGATCACGGGCAATTAAATAGAGAATATCGTCGCCATCGACTTCGCGACCATCGCCGTCAACCAACATTACGCGATCGCCATCACCGTCAAAGGCAATCCCCAAGTCTGCATTTTGCTGAATGACGGCAGCACGCAGTGCGGCGGGATGCGTTGAGCCCACCTGCTGGTTAATATTCAACCCGTCGGGCGCAGCGCCGATCGTGGTGACGTAAGCCCCCAGCTCGCGAAACACATTAGGCGCGATATGGTAAGTGGCGCCGTGGGCGCAATCCAATACCACTTTAAGACCGTGCAAACTAAGCCGATCAGGCAGGGTTGATTTGCAAAATTCGATGTAACGGCCTGCGGCGTCGTCGATACGGGTAGCTTTACCCAACTGAGCGGCTTCTGCCGTGGTCAGTGGCGCTTCAAGCATGGCCTCAATACGATCTTCCGTTTCATCAGGAAGCTTCTTGCCCTCTGCGGAGAAGAATTTGATGCCATTGTCATCGAAGGGGTTATGCGATGCCGAAATGACAATCCCCGCGTCGGCACGGAACGTACGCGTTAAGTAGGCGATGCCCGGCGTCGGCATTGGCCCCAGCAGCGACACATCCACACCGGCGGCAGAAAGCCCCGCCTCTAATGCGGATTCAAACATGTAGCCAGAGATACGCGTATCTTTGCCAATTAACACCCGCGTTCGGCCTTTATCACGACGCAAGACCTGCCCTGCCGCCCAGCCTAGCTTGAGCATAAAATCAGCCGTAATGGGCGATTTACCCACTGTGCCGCGAATACCATCGGTACCAAAATAGCGCCTTGTCATGCGTTAGACTCCTTGTTAAGCGGCGGCTCGCAGCCCTCTTGTAGTACCGCCCACGCCATATTGACTGCATCTACCGTTGCAGCGACATCATGTACACGCAGAATATTCGCCCCACGCTCTACCGCCATGGCCGCCAGTGCCAAACCACCGGAAAGACGCTCCTCTACCGGGCGGCCTAACACTTTGCCAATCATACTCTTGCGCGACATACCTACCAGCAATGGAAGCTCCAACGATTGCAGAGTCTCCATATATTTGAGTAAGCGTAGATTGTGTTCGACGGTTTTGCCGAAGCCAAAACCAGGATCAATTAAAAGCCGATTACGGCGCAGCCCGGCCGCCTCACACTCGGCCACTCGACGGGCCAAATAGTCTGCTACCTCTTCCTCAATTGGGCGCGGATAAGCAGGTGCTTGCTGCATATCATGCGGCTCGCCCTGGCGATGCATTAAGCAAACGGGCAGGCCACTGCCTACCGCAGCCAACAGCGCCCCTTCGCGCTCTAACGCGCGCACGTCGTTAAGCATACCGGCGCCCAGCTCACTCGCCTCGCGGATAACGGCAGGACAACTGGTATCCACCGATACCAGCGCATCCAGTTCGCGCACCAGGATTTCTACCACGGGGGCAACCCGGTCAAGCTCTTCCTGGGGGCTGACAGGCGTAGCGCCAGGACGAGTCGACTCGCCGCCCACATCAATGATTGCCGCCCCTTCCGCCAACATTCGCTCGGCATGGCGCAACGCATCATCTAACGCTACGTGCTGACCGCCATCAGAAAAAGAGTCGGGTGTTACATTAAGGATGCCCATAACGCGGGGAAAGGAGAGATCCAGCAGGTGGCGTCCACAACGCAGCTGGAAAGCATTTTCAGCTGTTTGCGTAGAGGACGTATCCATAAGTGATTTCATGCTGCAGCCTGGTCAATAAAAGAAACTTTGCAGTGTTATAGGTACAGCATAACAAAAAAGGCGCCCCTTGACGGGGCGCCTTCGGCTTATACGCAGGGTTAACTATCTAATCACCTAGGGACCCGCCGGGCCGCCAAGAGGATCTGAAGGCCGACGGCGCGGCTCGTCATCATCCTCTTCACCGTCGCCGCCAGAAGCGTTGGTAGACGTATCATCATCGGCTTCTTGCGCTTTTGGCTTATCACCACCGCCAACTGGCGTACCGCCGCCGGATGAATCACCGTCGTCCCAGCCTTCCGGTGGGCGCGGGTCGCGACCTTCCATGATGTCCTTCAACTGCGTGGCATCAATAGTCTCATACTTCATCAACGCTTCGGCCATGGCATCAAGCTTGTCGCGATTATCAGTCAGGATTTGGCGCGCCTGCTCATAACAATCGTCGATGATTTTACGCACTTCTTTATCAAGGCGCGTCGTGGTATCACCCGACTTCATCTTACTGCCGCCCTGACCCGGGCCACCGAGGAACTGATGCGACTCGTCCTCGTCGTACATGATCGGACCCATCTCGTCCGACAAGCCCCACTTCGCCACCATGTTGTGGGCAAGCTCAGTGGCGCGTTTGATATCGTTAGAGGCGCCGGTGGTGACACCGTTCGGACCCAACGTCATCTCTTCAGCAATACGACCACCAAACAGCGAGCAGATCTGCCCCAGAATTTGCTGACGCGACAGGCTGTAGCGATCCTCTTCCGGCAAGAACATCGTCACGCCGAGGGCACGCCCACGGGGGATAATGGTTACCTTGTAGACCGGATCATGCGAAGGCACAACCAAACCGATAATGGCGTGACCTGATTCATGATAAGCGGTGTTGAGCTTCTCTTTATCGGTCATGACCATCGACTTGCGCTCAGCGCCCATCATGATCTTGTCTTTAGCCAGCTCCAGCTCTTCCATGCTGACTAGGCGCTTATTGCGGCGCGCAGCAAAAAGTGCGGCTTCGTTGACCAAGTTGGCCAAATCCGCGCCAGAGAAGCCAGGCGTGCCGCGGGCAATCAGCTGCGGTTTTACGTCATCACCCAGCGGCACTTTACGCAGGTGAACGCCAAGAATGTGCTCACGACCACGAATATCCGGCAAGCCAACGGTAACCTGACGGTCAAAGCGGCCTGGACGCATAAGCGCAGGATCAAGCACGTCAGGACGGTTAGTCGCAGCGATAACGATGACGCCTTCGTTGGCCTCAAAACCATCCATCTCGACCAGCAGCTGGTTCAACGTCTGCTCGCGCTCGTCGTTACCGCCACCCATGCCAGCACCGCGAGAGCGACCCACAGCATCAATCTCATCGATAAAGATAATGCAGGGCGCCTGCTTCTTAGCCTGTTCGAACATGTCGCGCACACGTGATGCGCCGACACCGACAAACATTTCAACGAAGTCAGAGCCCGAGATAGAGAAGAACGGCACTTTCGCTTCGCCAGCAATGGATTTTGCCAGCAGCGTTTTACCGGTACCTGGGGGCCCTACCATTAACACGCCGCGGGGAATCGTACCGCCTAAACGCTGGAATTTGGTGGGGTCACGTAGGAAGTCGACCAACTCTTCGACTTCTTCTTTGGCTTCATCACAGCCAGCCACGTCGGCAAAGGTCGTTTTGATCTGATCTTGAGAGAGCAGCTTGGCCTTCGATTTACCAAAGCTCATCGGGCCGCCTTTACCACCGCCGGCACCACCCTGCATCTGGCGCATAAAGAACATAAAGATGCCCAAAATCAGCAGAATCGGGAAGCTGGCAATAAGCAGCCGCGTCCAGATACTTTGCTGTTCTGGCTCTTTACCCACGACCGTCACATTATTGCTCAACAGGTCGTCCATCAGCTTCGGATCTTCTGCCGATGGGCGGATCGTCTGAAACTGAGAGCCATCCGTGCGCTCACCACTGATGGTGTAACCATCAATCGTGACGCTACGTACCTGCTGATTTTGCACCTGCTGCACAAACTGAGAATAGTTGGTGTTTTGCGGTGCGCTTTCGGTGCTGAAATTATTGAACACTGTCAGTAGGACGGCCGCGATGACCAACCACAGAATCAGGTTCTTCGCCATATCATTCAAGGGGCTACCCTCATTACAAGAATCCGTCAGTTAAACCCTGGTGCTTAATAAAGCCTGCTACTAATAATCTTAGTACTACGACATTACATCAGCATCAAGCGTTCAACCATTGCCAAAGCGTCTTATGCCTCGGGCCATCTGTGTCACGCGCGTATTGCGGCTAATGTGACACACGTTGCGCTTGCCTGTCTGGCAATCGCGCTGATAAATCTTGGCTATGAACCACATACACCGTTATCCCATCACAGGTAAAATTATCGAACCATATGATGCGTTAACCGCGAAACCCTTCGGCCAGAAAATAGACTTCACGGGAGCGTGCCCGCGATGCATCCGGCTTGCGAGTCACTACCTTGCTAAAGCTGCTGCGTAACTCTTTCAGGTAAGCGTCAAACCCTTCCCCCTGGAATACTTTAGCTAAAAACCGACCACCGGGTGACAGAGTTTCGCGAGCGAGTTCTAACGCTAACTCCACTAAGTACATCGCCTGAGGCTGATCAATTGCCGCCATACCACTCATATTGGGGGCCATATCCGACATCACAAGGTCTACGCGACGATTATCTAGACGTTTTAATATCGCCTCCAACACCGCCTCTTCCGTAAAATCCCCCTGGATAAAGTCCACGCCTGCGAGCGCATCCATCTCCAAAATATCAGAAGCGATGACCACACCTTCAGGCCCTACCCGCTCAGCAGCAATCTGACTCCATCCGCCGGGCGCTGCCCCTAAATCAATGACCGTCATACCGGGTCGCAGCAGTTTATCCTTTTCATCCAGCTCAATCAGCTTATAGCTGGCACGAGAGCGATAGCCATCTTGCCAACTCTGCTTCACGTACTGGTCGTCAAAATGCTCCTTCTTCCAGTTATTGCTGGTTTTGCTAACGGAATGTTTACGGCTTGGGGGCTTTTGCTGCATGTGGGAATCTAACACTGGAATAAGAGATGGGCGCATTCACGCGATCGCTTTCACTCGGTGACGTTTCACCGTAAGATGGAGCGTTAAGCGCTAACCGGGATACCGCAAGATACCATGAGCTTGTCACAGGCACAAAAGAAAGCATTTCGTAGCATTGGCCACCATCTTAACCCAGTGGTCACCGTTTCTGAGAACGGCGTCTCCGAAAATTTGCTCGCAGAACTTAACCGCGCACTCACTGATCACGAACTGATCAAAGTGAAACTCGCCATTCCTGAGCGTGATGATCGGGCTGCCATGATAGCCGAACTGATCGCCAATAGCCGTGCAGACCTTGTGCAAACCATTGGCAAAATGGCGCTGCTCTACCGTAGGAACCCGCAGGTGAATCCAAAGCTTTCTAATGTTACCCGCTTTGAGAACCACCACGGTAGGCATTAACCGTTAGATTGTACTCGCTCTAAAACGAATGCTGCTGCACTAAAACGCCCCTTCAACCGACCTAACCGAGGTCAATTGAAGGGGCGTTTTTTCATCAAACGTATTCGACGCTACCTATTTCGTACTCGACATCGCCGCCGGGGGTTTTCACCACCACAACATCCCCCTCTTCCTTGCCGATTAAAGCACGGGCGATGGGAGAAGTGACCGAAATACGGCCAGACTTAATATCCGCTTCATCTTCGCCGACGATACGATAAGTGACTTCCGCATCGGTATCCAGATTCATTAGCGACACGGTAACACCAAAAATCACTTTGCCGGTTTTCGGCAGTTTGGTGACATCAATTACCTGGCAGACGGAGAGCTTACTTTCGATCTCCTGAATACGCCCTTCGATAAACCCCTGCTGCTCACGAGCGGCGTGATACTCGGCGTTCTCTTTCAGATCACCGTGTTCACGCGCTTCAGCGATGGCCGCGATCACTTGCGGACGCGCTTCGCTTTTAAGGTGGTCGAGCTCTTCACGAAGGCTTCTTTCTCCCGCCACTGTCATCGGGACCTTGTTCATTGACTTGCTCCTGCATGCAGATCCTGAAGGCGTCGCACCGTAATCTCACTACCGTACTCAAGCGCCATGCAAACAGCATTAGCGCCCGCCAAGGTGGTCGCATAGGGCACCTTGCGCGAGAGAGCAGTACGGCGAATGACCGAAGAGTCGTTAATAGCCTGACGACCTTCAGTAGTGTTCACAATGTAGGCGATTTCGTCGTTCTTAAGCAGATCGACGATATGGGGACGGCCTTCGTAAACTTTATTGACGTGTTCCACGGCAAGCCCGGCAGCTTCCAAAGCAGCCGCTGTTCCCCGTGTTGCACATAGCGTAAAGCCTAATGCTAACAGAGAACGGCCCACTTCGATAATCCCTGCCTTGTCCGGCTCACGAACGGAAAGGAACGCTTTACGCTCGCCGGTCAGCGCCGGTATGGCCTCGCCTGCCCCCAACTGCGCCTTGAAGAAGGCCTCTGCAAAGGTATCCCCAGAGCCCATCACTTCGCCGGTGGACTTCATTTCCGGCGACAGAATTGGATCGACACCGGGGAATTTATTGAACGGGAAAACCGCCTCTTTCACACTATAGAAGTGCGGTACGATCTCCTTCTCAAAGCCCTGCTCAGCCAACGTTTTACCTGCCATACAGCGCGCTGCAATCTGAGCAAGCGATGTGCCGATGCACTTGGACACAAAGGGCACGGTACGCGAAGCGCGGGGGTTAACCTCAATCACGTAGATTTCGCCATCCTGCCAGGCCAGCTGCACGTTCATTAAGCCTTTAACGCCCAGTTCAACCGCCATCTGCTTCACCTGATGGCGCATTTCGTCCTGCACATCGGCAGGCAGCGAGTAAGGCGGTAGCGCGCAGGCGGAGTCACCGGAGTGAACGCCCGCTTGCTCTACGTGCTGCATGATGCCGCCAATCACCACCTGCTGACCATCCGACACGGCATCGATATCGATCTCGATTGCGGCACTCAGGAAATGATCCAGCAGCACCGGTGAGTCGTTGGAGACCTTCACCGCGTGGGTCATGTAGTTTTCAAGCTCGGAGGCGTCGTAAACGATCTCCATAGCCCGGCCGCCTAGCACGTAACTGGGGCGTACTACCAGCGGGTAGCCAATTGCTTCGGCTTTATCGAAGGCTTCGGCAAAGCTGCGCGCCGTGGCATTGGGCGGCTGCTTCAGGCCCAGCTTGTCGATCATCACCTGGAAGCGTTCACGGTCTTCGGCGCGGTCGATGGCGTCCGGCGTGGTACCAATGATCGGAACACCGGCAGCCTCTAGCTCGCGGGCCAGTTTCAGCGGCGTCTGACCACCGAACTGGACGATCACGCCCACCGGCTTCTCTTTGTCGGCGATTTCGAGCACGTCTTCCAACGTTACCGGCTCAAAGTAGAGGCGATCAGAGGTGTCGTAATCGGTAGAGACGGTTTCCGGGTTGCAGTTGACCATGATGGTTTCATAGCCGTCGTCGCGCATGGCAAAGGCGGCGTGAACACAGCAGTAGTCAAACTCGATACCCTGGCCGATACGGTTCGGACCACCGCCCAACACCATAATTTTCTGACGATCAGACACATCCGCTTCGCACTCTTCTTCATAAGTGGAGTACATATAGGCGGTATCTGACACAAACTCAGCGGCGCAGGTATCAACGCGCTTATAGACCGGGCGAATGCCTGCTGCGTGACGCGTCTGACGAAACTCTTTTTCACTGACGTTAAGCAATTTGGCCAAGCGCGCATCACCAAAGCCTTTACGCTTGAGCTGATAGATCTCACGGGCAGAGAAGTCGGTCAGTGAGCGCTTGGCGACGGCGTTTTCAGTCAGCACTAGATCTTCAAGCTGGACTAGAAACCAAGGGTCGATATTGGTCAGCGCAAACACCTCATCAACGCTCATACCTGAGCGCATGGCGTCCGCGATATAAAAAATACGCTCGGCACCGGCGGCCTGAAGCTCGCCCTGGATAATCGCCATGTTGTCCGGCGTAAAATCGGTAATGATCGGATCGAGGCCATCATTACCGGTTTCCAGGCCGCGCAGGGCTTTCTGCAGCGACTCTTGGAAGGTACGACCAATCGCCATCACCTCACCCACCGACTTCATCTGCGTCGTTAGGCGATCGTTAGCCTGGGGGAATTTCTCGAAGGTGAAGCGTGGGATCTTGGTAACCACGTAGTCGATAGACGGCTCAAACGATGCCGGTGTACGACCGCCGGTAATATCGTTCTGTAGCTCATCCAGGGTGTAGCCGACCGCCAGCTTGGCGGCGATTTTAGCAATCGGGAAACCGGTTGCCTTGGAGGCCAGCGCCGAGGAGCGCGACACCCGCGGGTTCATCTCAATGACTACCAAACGGCCGGTCTTGGGATCCATACCGAATTGGACGTTGGAACCACCAGTCTCGACACCAATCTCGCGCAGCACCGCGAGACTGGCGTCACGCATGATCTGATACTCTTTATCCGTCAGCGTTTGCGCCGGGGCCACGGTGATCGAATCACCAGTGTGTACACCCATGGGGTCGAAGTTCTCAATCGCGCAGACGATGATGCAGTTGTCGTTTTTATCACGCACAACTTCCATCTCGTACTCTTTCCAACCCAGCAGCGACTCATCAATCAGCAGCTCGTGGTTGTTGGAGAGTTCAAAACCGCGCGTACAGATCTCTTCGAACTCTTCCTTGTTATACGCCACGCCGCCGCCGGAGCCGCCCATGGTGTAGGAAGGGCGAATGATCGTTGGAAAACCAAGCTCCGCCTGAATCTCCCACGCCTCATCCATGCTGTGCGCGACTTTCGCTTTCGGGCATTCCAAGCCAATGCGCTTCATGGCTTGATCAAACAGATCGCGGTCTTCGGCCATGTTAATCGCATCGGCGTTAGCACCGATCATCTCGACGCCGAATTTCTCCAGCACGCCATGCTTTTCAAGCTCGAGGGCGCAGTTCAGCGCCGTCTGGCCGCCCATGGTCGGTAGAATCGCGTCGGGGCGCTCCGCCTCGATGATTTTCTCAACCGTCTGCCAGGTAATCGGCTCGATGTAAGTAGCATCGGCCATGGCCGGATCGGTCATGATAGTGGCGGGGTTGGAGTTGACCAAAACAACCCGGTAACCCTCTTCGCGCAGCGCTTTACACGCCTGGGCGCCAGAGTAGTCGAATTCGCAGGCCTGGCCGATCACAATCGGGCCAGCGCCAATGATCAAAATAGTGTTGATGTCGGTACGCTTAGGCATAACGGTTCCCGCAAAAAATGGTGACGATGAGCGACAAAAGACGGCGATACGGTGATGTGAAGGACGCGTTAACGGCGTGCCTGCATCATCGCCACGAAGCGATCAAACAGCGGCGCCACATCCCGCGGGCCGGGGCTCGCTTCCGGGTGGCCTTGAAAGCTAAACGCCGGTCGGTCGGTAAGCTCAATTCCCTGCAAGGTGCCATCGAACAGCGAACGATGCGTGGCACGCACATTGGCAGGCAGGGTCGCTTCATCCGCCGCAAAGCCGTGGTTTTGGCTGGTAATCATCACCGTGCCGGCATCCAAATCCTGCACTGGATGGTTGGCACCGTGGTGGCCGAGGCTCATTTTGACGGTTTTCGCACCGGCCGCGAGCGCCAGTAGCTGGTGACCCAGGCAAATACCAAATACCGGAATATCGGTTTCCAGCACATCCTGAATCGCTTTAATAGCGTAGTCACAGGGCTCTGGGTCGCCTGGGCCGTTAGCCAGAAAAACGCCATCAGGCTTCATCGCCAGCACGTCAGCGGCAGGCGTTTGCGCAGGCACCACCGTCAGGCGGCAGCCACGGGCGGCCAGCATGCGCAGGATGTTGAATTTCACGCCGTAATCATATGCCACCACATGGTAAGGGCGCTCACTTTGCGAAGCGTCGGCGTAGCCTTCCCCCAGCGTCCACTCGCCTTCCGACCATTCGTAAGCCTCTTTGCAGGAGACTTCTTTAGCCAAATCCATGCCCTTTAGCCCTGGAAACGCCTTGGCAGCTTCCAGCGCCCGCGCCACAGCCTCTTCGCCCTCAGCATCCGCACCGGCCAAAATCGCCCCGTTCTGGGCGCCTTTATCGCGCAAAATGCGCGTTAGGCGGCGGGTATCGATATCGGCAATGCCCAGCACGTTTTGGCTTTTCAGGTAATCCGACAGCGACTGCTCAGAGCGGAAGCTGCTAGCCATTAATGGTAGATCACGTATCACCAACCCTGCCGCGGCAATAGAGGCGGACTCAATGTCTTCTGCGTTAATGCCAGTATTGCCGATGTGGGGATAGGTGAGGGTGACGATTTGGCGAGTGTAGGAGGGGTCGGTAAGGATCTCTTGATAGCCGGTCATGGCCGTATTGAACACCACCTCACCGCTGGTTACTCCATCCGCGCCAATGGCGATACCGTGGAACACACTGCCATCTTCCAGGGCCAATATTGCGGGTTTGCTCAATGCGGGGTTATTCAAAACAAGATCCTCCCATGCTGGTGGGAGCCTGTAGGGCGCAGGCTCAGCAATTTCTTCGTTAATCCACGACGCTCGCGATTAAAGTCATTCATTATCAAAACAAGGGCCGTAAAAAAGCGGGACGAAGCCGATAAAAAGAATCGGTTTCATCCCGCTTGTTGTTCGATGCCTTTCAGAGTTGCTTAACTGATAACGTTACATCAGCAAACTCGGTGGCAGGCTTTGGGCTGGCCAACGCAACAAGCGCGCCGTCTAAGGTCTGTAAGTCAGAGCTTCTAAGCCACCCGGCCAAAATTTTTGAAATGTTACAGGAATTCTTGGCCTAAGACTACCCCCAACGACTACTCAACATTGGCTGAAGATAGATTTTGCCAAGTAGACCCCTTACTCCAGCCCCAGCACATCCTGCATATCGTAACGGCCGACCTCTTTGCCAGCGATCCAACGTGCCGCACGAACGGCACCTTTGGCAAAGGTCATCCGGCTGGAGGCTTTATGGGTGATTTCGATGCGCTCGCCTTCGGTGGCAAACATCACCGTGTGCTCGCCAACGATATCGCCCGCGCGCACGGTGGCAAAACCAATCTCTTTATCCGAGCGTGGGCCGCACTGCCCTACCCGCTCGAACACGCCATGCTCTTTCAGGTTCCGCCCCAGGCTGTCAGCGATCACCTCACCCATTTTAATCGCAGTACCGGATGGCGCATCGACCTTATGGCGATGGTGAGACTCGATTATTTCAATATCGTAGCCTTCATCGCCGAGCGCTTTGGCAGCCATTTCGAGTAGCTTCAGAGTCAGATTAACCCCAACGCTCATATTGGGCGCAAACACCATGGCCACTTTATCGCGGTAGCTATCTAACTGAGCCAGCTCATCATCGCTCATGCCGGTGGTGCCAATCACAATGCGCTTACCGTGTTCGGCGCAGAATGCTAGGTTACCAAGCGTGACCTGAGGGGCCGTGAAGTCGATCAACACATCGAAATCATCAACTATCGACGCAAGTGAATCTACCGCGACGACACCGCGCTTCCCTAACCCAGCGAGCTCGCCAATATCAGCGCCCGCTAAGGAGCTGCCCGGTTCCAGAATACCGCCAGCCAGCGTTGCCTCAGCATCTTGCTCAATAGCATTTACCAACGTACGGCCCATGCGGCCAGCCACGCCTACAATGGCAATTCGGGTCATGCGAACTCCTGCGCTCTGCGTTCCGGTATATAAAAAGTGTCGCAATTATAGCAGACGCACCAGCGCATTAGACGCTCTCCTTTACTGCCATGAAGATTGCTGCCATGAAGACTCAGTTTAGTTCTCCCAAACAATCGCCAGCTCTTCATCCCCTGCCATACGCATTAAGTGACGCTCGACCACGCCTTCCAGCTCATCCAAATGCTCCTCTTCCAGGGTTTCGATGGCGACCACCAATTTATCGGGCTCAGCGAGCATTAAGCAGGTGCCGGTGGCAAATGTAATGGTGGCCTGCTGATCGCTTTGCTCAACCTCTAGCTTATGCGCCCAGTGTTTACAGAGCCGATTAATTAAACGCTCGGCGGAAGGCGTGGCAATTTCAACACGAGATAAAGGCATAGCGGCCCCTCCAAAAATGTAAGTACTTACAAACCAAGTCATCCTTCAACAACGCATTGCCTTTAGAGCCAAACATGTGAAGCCATCGCCGTAGGATAAATGCTAAGGGCAAAGCGTAGCATGTTGACCATTAAGCGCGGCACCCCAATAATGCCTCCTAAACGCTAATCAGTTACAATAGCAATTGCATCTATGTGCTATCACCGTTAAAGCGCATCAGCGATGCCAGCCCTGTTAACCAATATCGACCAACGAGTAAAAAAATGCTCAGTTCTCCGCGCTTAAAAATCCTGCTTGGTACGCTTATCACGTTTGCTTGCGGCGCCACTGCTATGGCTGACGCTATCACCGTCACTGATGTCGCTGGCCGCGAAATCACTTTGGATGCCCCTGCCGAGCGGGTTATTTTAGGCGAAGGGCGACAAATTTATTTGCTCGGTTTACTCGAACCTGAAGCTCCTTTTGCCCATGTAGTCGGTTGGCGCGAAGATTTTTCCCAGGCGGATCCCGATAACTATGCCCGCTATCTGGAGCGTTTTCCCGAGATTGAGGAAATCCCCACCTTTGGCGGTTTTAAAGACGGTACTTTTGACGTCGAGCAGGCCGCCTCGCTTAATCCTGACGTAGTGCTGATGAACATCGAGGCGAAAGCCGCCACAGAAGATGCTGCCTACGACGACAAGCTGGCACAACTCGGCATTCCCATCATCTATGTGGATTTTCGCGAAGACCCGCTTGAGCACACCATCCCCTCCATGCGCATCATCGGCCAGATCATGGACGATGAAGAAGCGGCCGAAGCATTCATCGAGTTTGCCGAGACACAGTTGGCACGGGTAACCGATGTCATCGCCGAAGCCAACCCAGACCGCCCCAGCGTGTTTATTGACCGGGCCGGCGGCTACTCCGACGAGTGCTGCATGAGCTTTGGCCCTGCCAACTTTGGCGACTATGTCACCCTGGCGGGCGGTAGCAATATTGCCGAGGGCATTATTCCTAACAGTTTCGGCAACCTGAACCCTGAACAGATTATTGCTGCCAACCCTGATCATGTGGTTGTCACCGGCGGCAACTGGGATGCCTACGTGCCGGGCGGCAATTGGGTCGGCGTAGGCCCCGGGGCTGATATGCAAAACGCTCGCGCCAAGCTTGAAGCACTGGCCGAGCGCACCGCAATGACCGGCATCAAGGCGGTAGGGTCCGGTAACTTCCACGCCATTTGGCACCAGTTTTACAACAGCCCCTACTACTTTGTGGCCGTGCAGCAGCTAGCCAAATGGCTACATCCAGAGCTGTTTGAAGACCTGGATCCCAACGCCACGATGGAAGAGCTACACGAGCGCTTCTTACCTATCGACTATGAAACCGGCTACTGGATATCGCTCCATGACGACTGATACGAGGATGACGGAAACGGCGGTTACAGAAAGCCTTTCACAGGGGCGCGCCTTCTACCATAGCCAGGTTTTCCGCCGCCAAATGATACTGGCGGCACTGGTGTTAGCGCTGTTTTTTAGTCTCTGCGTTGACCTGGCACTGGGGCCCGCCCGCTATAGCCTGGGTGAAGTGATCGCGGCGCTGTTTACCCCGGACAGCGTTAGCCAGCAAGCGCGAGTGATTCTCTGGGAAATCCGCATGCCGGTAGCGCTGATGGCCCTAGTGGTAGGCGCCAGCTTGTCGGTGGCCGGGGCACAGATGCAAACCATTCTGAGCAACCCGCTAGCCAGCCCGTTTACCTTGGGGATTTCCGCCGGGGCCAGCTTTGGTGCCGCTCTGGGTCTCGCCTTCGGGGTGGCACTGGTGCCTGCCGCCATTGAATTTGTGGTGCCCATCAACGCCTTCGTGATGGCCATGTTCACCGCATTTTTAATTCATGCCTTAAGCCTTAAGCGCGGTGTGACGGTAGAGACCATTGTGCTGCTCGGCATCGCCATGGTGTTTATCTTCAACTCGCTGATGGCGCTGATTCAGTTCTTTGCCAGCCAGGAGGCGGTCTCTGCAGTGGTCTTTTGGACAATGGGCAGCTTAACCAAAGCCACCTGGCCCAAGTTCTGGATCGCCCTTAGCATTCTTGCTTTATCCATGCCGCTGCTTGCCCGACATGGCTGGGCGCTAACCGCCATGCGCCTGGGCGACGCCAAAGCCGAGAGTATGGGTGTCAATCCCCGCGCGCTGCGTTTGGAAGTGCTGGTGCTGGTATCGCTGCTCGCCGCCATCGCGGTGGCGTTCGTGGGCACCATTGGCTTTATCGGCTTGGTGGGCCCGCATATTGCACGCATTTTACTGGGTGAGGATCAGCGCTTCTTCCTACCCGGCTCGGCCCTGTGCGGCGCGCTTATCCTCTCCGTTGGCTCGGTTATCTCCAAGATCATTATTCCTGGCACCATTATTCCCATTGGCATTATTACTTCGCTGGTGGGCATTCCCTTCTTCCTATTTCTGGTGCTTAGCCACAAGAAGGCCTCATGGTAACCCTACAACTGAACCGTGTATCCGCCCGCTACGGGCGTCGCCCTATTCTGGAAGAGATCACCACACCCTGCTTTCAAGGGGGGCAAGTCGTTGCCTTGCTAGGGCCCAATGCAGCAGGTAAATCGACGCTTTTTCGCCGCATATTAGGGTTATTGAAAGGCGAAGGCGAAGTGATTATCAGCGGCACCAGCGCCGAGCACCCCGTGGGCTATATGCCCCAGGACACCGGCGCCAAGGCCGTGCTGACGGTCTATGAATCAGTGCTTTTGGCACGTATGCAGGGACGTGGATTAAAAGTGCAGCCTGAGGATTTAGCGCAGGTTGATCGTGCGCTGGAGGAACTCAGCATTACGACCCTTGGCGAACGCGATATCGGCGACCTTAGCGGCGGGCAGCGCCAGTTGGTCAGCGCTGCCCAGGCTCTGGTGCAAGAGCCTGAGATTCTGATGCTGGACGAGCCCACTTCGGCACTCGATTTGAACCGCCAGATCAGCCTTTTGACGGTGCTGCGCCGGCTAGCCGATGAACGCCAGATGCTGATTTTGGTGGCGCTCCATGACCTGGGGCATGCGCTACGTTTCGCCGATGCCGCCATGATGCTCGAAAATGGTCGCTTGATTGCCTGCGGCCCCACCGCCGACGTGATTACCCCTGCGCTGCTACGTCAGGTTTATCGGGTATCTGCACGTATTGAGTCCTGCTCGAAAGGCCAACCGCAGCTTATCGTCGAAGCAGCCATTTAAGCCGCCGCCCTTCCATTGCCGCTAGCGCCACCCCGGATAACATGAGCGGTAGCGCTAGCAGGAAGCCGCTGGAGACCGGTATTCCAAACAGCACCCAATCGGCGAGCACGGGCCACACCAGGGCAATATATTCAAAAGGCGCCAAGCGCGACGCCTCGGCATAGCGCAACGCTAATGTCATCGCAATGTGCGCTGCGCCGCCAAATAGGCCCGATAACACCAGCAGCGAAAACTCCACCCGGTTAAGCGCTGCCCAGCCCAATGGCATCGTTGCCAGCCCAGCCAGCGCTGCTACCACAATAAAGTAGAATGCAATTGATGCTGCCGTTTCAGTTCGCGAAATACGTCTGACGGTCAGTAGCGCCCCAGCAGTTAAGAGCGCACCCAGCGCCCCAAGCGCGTACCCGGTTATGTGGCCATTGCTTGAACTAGCGCCCAGCCCAGGCAAAATCAGCACAGCGACACCAGCAAGCGCCAATACTATGCCGCCCGCACGATAAAGTGAGCAACGCTCTCTTAAGAGCAGCACACCCCCTATCGCCATAAAAACCGGCGTTAGCTGTGCAAGCAGCGTCGCCTCGGCAACCGGCAACAGTGCCACCGCCGCAAAAGAGGCAAACATGGCCGCCGCCCCCAGCCCGGAACGGAGCGCATGCCCCAACGGGCGCCGCGTCGCCAACCCCCGAGGAAACTCCCGACGCACCAGAAGAAACACGACGATAGGCAGCAGCGCAAACAGCGAACGGTAAAACACCGACTGCCCCACCGGCACTTCGTCACTGACTGCCTTAATACACACCAGCATGCCAGTAAATAGGGCGCCTGACAGGACTCGCAACCCAATGCCCAACCCTGGGCGGTCTTCTTCAGTTCCTATCATTTCTCTTTTCCTGGTATACGAATAATCCACTTTAAAAGAGCATTAAAGAGCTGTCCCGGATCGCTCAAATAGCCAGCCTGCCTTGTGATATGCCAGTGCAGAACGGCCATGTTACATCAGGCAGTTTCCCGCCTTACTTGAAAGCCGTGCTAACCTTCGCAGCAGTGAAATGCATCGCTAGAGACACCGCATGATAGATGAAAAGCTAAGCTGCCTGAACGCTTTAAGAGTCGGCCACAGCCGTGGCCGTTTGGCCCCCAACAAGCCTTGCCTTTTATTGGCGATTATTTGTGAAGTTCAGAGCGGACATATAACAACGCCGACTTTAGCTATTGATGACAGGCTTATTTCCCGCTACTTCGACCTCTATGAGGCCACCACTGGGCAGCGTCAGTCAGCCAATCCTCAGCTTCCGCTTTGGCATCTCAAAAGTGATCAAGGGCCGTCCGGCCCTCTATGGAAACCACTCTTTGCTACAAATATTGCTCCCCTTGCACCGCAGTTAGGCCAACCAAAATCCATCACCGCCCTAAGGGAGCTTTTCACCGAAGCCTTACTGGATCCCGAGCTCTTTAAAGTATTTCAGAACAGCCAGAAGGCCTACGACGCCAGTGCACTCCTGATAACCAACTATCTTTACGACGATCAATACAGCCAGCCAGACATTCACCGCTACCTGACGAGCGCGTTAGACAGCGGCGAATATGAGAAACACCCTGAAAAACTGATCGGTAATGTTAGAGAGGGGCGGCAACAGCAGGCCCGCTCTGCCGCCTTTCGTGCCCTGGTACTTGAAGCCTACGACTATCGATGTGCGGCAAGTCGGCTCCGCTACATTACACCCGACTATCGCTACCTTGTCGAAGCTGCCCACTTAATTCCTTTCTCAGAAAGCCAGGATGACCGTCCAACCAACGGTCTCGCGCTCACTCCAAATCTGCATTGGGCGATGGATAACCACCTTATCTCCCCTGGACCAGACCACAAATGGCATGTAAGCCCAAGCATTGATCGACTTGTAACCGATAATAGCTGGCTTTGGGAGTTAGATGGTCAATCGTTAATACTCCCCAGATCGGCACGCTGGCAACCTGACCACAAAGCGTTAGCATGGCGTATGGATCATTTGCAGCAATAAGCTATAAACAAAAAACGCCCCAGCACATAAGGATGCTGGGGCGTTGATTACGCTTTGAACCGAGTCGTCGTTACGGCTTCATATCTTCAAAGAAGCTTTTCACGCTGTCGAAGAAACCAGTCTTCTTCGGCGAGTGGCTGTGGCTGTTGCTGCCGTCGAAGCTCTCTTGCAGCTTGCGCAATAGGTCGCGCTGCTCGTCATTAAGCTTGACTGGTGTCTCGACCACTACCTTGCATAGCAAGTCGCCTGGCATGCCACCGCGTACGGGCTTCACGCCTTTACCACGCAGGCGGAACAGCTTGCCGGTTTGGGTTTCCGGCGGAATCTTCAGCTTCACGCGACCATCAAGCGTGGGCACTTCAAGCTCGCCACCTAGCGCTGCGTCAACAAAGTTGATCGGCACGTCACACTGCAGGTGTTTACCGTCACGCTGGAAGATATGGTGCGGTTTGATGGCTACCTGCACGTAAAGATCACCGGGCGGGCCACCGTTAATACCGCTTTCGCCTTCACCGTTCAAACGAATACGATCACCAGTATCTACACCAGGCGGAATCTTCACGGAAAGCGTGCGTGTCTCACGTACGCGCCCTTCGCCATTACACTTGTGGCACGGCACTTTAATGTGCTGACCAGAACCATGACAGGTGGGACACGTTTGCTGCACGGCGAAAAAGCCCTGCTGCATACGCACTTGACCGTGGCCATGACAGGTAGGGCACGTTTCTTTAGAAGAGCCCGGCTCCGCACCACCACCATCGCAACGGTCACACTCGATATGCCGCGGTACGCGGATATCGACTGTGGTGCCTGAAACGGCGTTTTCCAGATCCAGCTCTAGGTTATAGCGCAGGTCGGAACCGCGCGCCGGGGCGTTGGGGCCACGACGACGGCCACCGCCTCCGCCAAAAATATCGCCAAACACATCGCCGAAAATGTCGCTGAAATCACCAGCGCCTGCGCCGCCGAAACCACCGCCGCCGCCTTGGCCATCAACGCCTGCATGGCCGAACTGGTCATAAGCTGCGCGTTTCTCGCCGTCGCTAAGCACTTCATACGCTTCGGACACTTCACGGAATTTTTCCGCTGAGGTGTTATCGTCCGGGTTTCGATCAGGGTGGAATTTTTGCGCCAGACGGCGATAGGCCTTCTTGATCTCTTTCTGATCGGCCCCTTTTTCGACACCCAGGACTTCGTAATAATCGCGTTTGGACATAGGCCCTACGCCTCCTGGTTAGCTACGCACTCAACTGCACTTTTAGCTAGGTAATGATCTATTTCGTTAGCTACGTGCGTCTTGGCCGCGGAAACAGCAACGCGGGAGTAAGCTCCCGCGTCACCGCTTTCCTTGGCAGAAAGAGGTTGTTACTGCTTTTTCTGATCGTCGTTGACTTCTTCGTACTCGGCGTCAACCACGTCATCTTCCGGCTTGGAACCTGTGTTTTCGGTACCTTCACCGCCCTCTTGCTGAGCCGCTTCTGCCTGCTCGGCGTACATCTTCTGGGCTAGCTGGCCAGAGGCTTCAGTCAATGCATCCAGTTTCTTCTGAATGTTATCGACATCGTCGCTTTTAACCGCTTCTTCCAGCTCGCTGATGGCCGTTTCAATCGCCTGCTTCTCGTCGTCAGTCGCTTTGTCGCCTGCTTCTTCCAACGTTTTGCGTGTGGCGTGAATCATGCCGTCAGCTTGGTTACGCAGCTGCACCAGCTCTTCGAACTTCTTATCTTCTTCGGCGTGAGCTTCGGCATCGCGCACCATCTGCTCGACTTCTTCCTCGGACAGGCCGCTAGACGCCTTGATGACAATCGACTGCTCTTTACCAGTGGCCTTGTCTTTCGCCGATACGTTCAGAATGCCGTTGGCATCCAAGTCGAAGGCGACTTCGATCTGCGGTACACCGCGCGGTGCAGGCGGAATGTCAGCAAGATCAAAACGACCCAGCGACTTATTCTGCGACACTTGCTTACGCTCACCCTGTACGGCGTGAATGGTTACGGCCGTCTGGTTGTCATCCGCCGTTGAGAAGGTTTGTGTCTTCTTGGTCGGGATGGTGGTGTTCTTTTCGATCAGCGGCGTCATCACGCCACCCAGGGTTTCGATACCCAGAGTTAGCGGAGTAACGTCGAGCAGCAGCACGTCTTTAACGTCGCCACCGAGTACGCCGCCCTGAATCGCGGCACCAACGGCAACCGCTTCGTCCGGGTTAACGTCTTTGCGTGCTTCTTTACCGAAGAAGTCAGCGGCTTTCTTCTGCACCATCGGCATACGTGTCTGGCCACCGACCAGGATCACTTCGTCGATTTCAGACGCAGACAAGCCAGCATCTTTCAGTGCCATTTTGCACGGCTCGAGTGAACGCTGAACCAGATCTTCTACCAGCGACTCCAGCTTGGCGCGTGTCACCTTAACGTTAAGGTGTTTCGGGCCAGTGTTGTCGGCGGTGATGTAAGGCAGGTTCACGTCAGTCTGCTGAGCGCTGGAAAGCTCAATTTTGGCTTTCTCAGCGGCTTCTTTCAGACGCTGCATGGCCAGATTGTCGCCAGACAGGTCAATACCGCTGTCAGCCTTGAACTGGTCAACCAGGTAGTTGATCAGCGCCAAGTCGAAATCTTCGCCGCCCAGGAAGGTGTCACCGTTGGTGGCCAACACTTCAAACTGGGTTTCGCCGTCAACATCGGCAATTTCGATGATCGAGATATCGAAAGTACCGCCACCCAGGTCATAGACCGCGATGGTTTTGTCGCCGCGCGATTTGTCCATACCGTAGGCCAGTGCGGCAGCGGTCGGCTCGTTAATAATGCGCTTAACGTCTAGACCGGCGATGCGGCCGGCATCTTTGGTCGCCTGACGCTGGCTGTCGTTGAAGTAGGCCGGCACGGTAATAACCGCTTCAGTGACCGTTTCGCCCAAGTAGTCTTCGGCGGTCTTCTTCATTTTCTTCAACACTTCCGCGCTAACCTGCGGCGGTGCCATTTTTTTGCCTTTTACTTCAACCCAGGCATCACCGTTATCTGCTTCGGTGATCTTGTACGGCACCATTTTGATATCTTTTTGGACAACGTCGTCTTTAAAGCGACGGCCAATAAGGCGCTTGATGGCGTACAGCGTGTTTTCTGGGTTAGTCACCGCTTGGCGTTTAGCCGCCTGACCGACCAGCGTTTCGCCATCGTCTGTATAAGCGATGATAGAAGGCGTTGTACGGCCGCCTTCGGCGTTTTCAATAACTTTAGCGCTGTCACCATCGAGCACGGCCACACAAGAGTTAGTGGTGCCCAGGTCGATACCAATTATACGTCCCATAGCAATAACCTCGAATTCGGTTGTTACAAAACTGAAATTTAGCTTTTAAAGCTTGTCTGCGGGTTTCCCCGCGGGGTTGCCCTTTATTTGGGGGCCGCCGCTGACTTTTCAAGGGCTTTTTTTCACACCCTGCTTTCTTACCCTACGCAGCCATTTGCTTAATTGGCTTTTTGGCTCACTACGACCATGGCCGGGCGCACCAAGCGTCCATTGAGTAAATAGCCTTTTTGCATAACGTCCATCACGGTGTTGGGATCAAGATCCGGGTTAGGCACCATGGTCATGGCTTCATGCACTTGAGGGTCGAAAGGCTCGCCGTGGGGCTCAATGCTTTCCACGCCGAACTTGTTGAGTACATCCAATTGCATTTTCAAGGTCATGGAAACGCCTTCGCGGTGGATCTCCGAGGCTCCCTCTTCCATGGTCTCAAGCGCTTTCTCCAAGCTATCAACGACCGGCAGCAGTTCTTTAACGAACTTCTCTAGGGCAAACTTGCGCGCTTTCTCGGCTTCTTGCTCAGCACGGCGACGCACGTTTTGCGCTTCCGCAGCGGCGCGCAGGGCTTGATCCTTGGCCTCGGCCAAGCTCTGCTCGAGCTCGCCTACCTGAGCGGCCAGCATTTCTGCTTCAGGATTATCGACACTGCCTTCAAACGACTCTTCGTCATTGATCAATCCTTCCAGCTCGCCTTCCATCAAGCGCTCTTCGGCGGCCTGCTCTTCCGCTTGTTCGGCGCCATCCGCTTCTTGCTCGTGGCGGGCCAGCTCGTCATCCATCGGTGTTTGCGGTTCTTTCGCCATGTTGTGCTCCTATTAAGTAGGGCGCTGCCACGCGGGCTGCGCGCAAAGAAGTAAGCCGTTAGTTACTAGCCTTAACTGATCATGCACGCTATATGGGGGCCATAAATTCCATCTCAAGAGGTGCATTGAAGTGAGTTATTAACTACTGTATAAATCAACAACTATTGGATAAGTATCCAGCTTCTGTGCTGTACCGCCTCAGGAGGCGCCATGCTTACTCAGCTAGCCATTCAAGATTTCGCTATTGTTGACCATCTAGAGCTCGACCTAACCGGCGGCATGACCGCGATTACCGGGGAAACTGGCGCGGGCAAATCGATCCTGTTAGGTGCCCTTGGGCTCTGCCTGGGCGAGCGCGCCGACGCCGGAAGCGTGCGACATGGCCGCGAGCGTACGGATCTCTCCGCGCGTTTCGACATTCAGCACCTGCCCGCCGCCGTCGAGTGGCTAACGGCGCGGGAACTCCCTGCTGAGGAGTGCTTGCTGCGCCGCGTGGTGACCGCCAACGGCCGCTCCAAAGCGTGGATTAACGGCCACCCCGCAACTATTTCAGACCTGAAATCACTGGGCGAGCAGTTAATCCAGATTCATGGTCAGCACGCCCATCACGCCTTAATGCGTGAGGAGACCCACCTTGCCTTACTCGATGACTACGCGAGCCTAAACGACGCAACCGCTCAACTGGCCATTACGTTTCGCGAGTGGCGCCATGCGCGTCGGCAGCTGAAAAAGCTAAGCGAAGAAGGCAGCGAAGTAGAAGCCAAACGGCAGCTACTGCGTTATCAGGTAGAAGAGCTGGATCAGCTCGGTTTAGCAGAAGGTGAACTGGCCACCCTGGAAGAAGAGCAGCACACGCTCGCGCATGCTGAGGAGACGCTGCGTGAGACACAGTTTGCCGCTGACTGTTGCGCCAGCGATGAAGGTGGCGCGCTCTCGCTACTCAACCAGGCTTCCGCCCATTTAAGCGCGCTGCCGGGTAGCGACAAAGGCACGCTGGCCAATACGCTCGCCATGCTGAGCGATGCCCGTATTCAAGTGGAAGAGGCTTCCAGCGAGCTCAATCGTCTCGCCAGCACCACCGAGCTCGACCCTGAGCGGCTGGCTTGGGTGGAAGAGCGCATGACCGACGTACATCGAATTGCTCGCAAGCACCACGTTGCCCCCGACGAGCTATGCGCCCTGCATGCTGACCTACAGCGAGAAGTCGCGCAGTTAGAAGAGGGAGGGAATGATCTTGAGGCACTGAGTGCACAAGTAGTGGAGCTACGCGAAAGCTATCACCAGGAAGCGAAAAAACTCAGCGAGAGCCGTCAAAAAGCCGCGCTTCGTTTGGGCAAAGAAGTGCAGCAACAGCTGGGCTTTTTAGCCATGGGTAAGGCCCGCTTTGAAGTAGAGGTCACCGCGAAAGAGGCGCCCTCTCCTGAAGGCCTTGATCGTGTGCAATTTTTGATCAGCGCTAACCCCGGTCAGCCTGCGCGGCCACTAACGAAAGTCGCCTCCGGCGGCGAATTGTCGCGGATTAGCCTGGCGATTCAAGTGGTCGCGGCGACGCACTCAACGGTGCCTAGCTTAGTATTTGACGAAGTGGATGTGGGCATTTCGGGCGCGACCGCAGAAATCGTTGGTCAATTACTGCGCAAGCTAGGTGAAAACGGCCAAGTCATGACCGTGACTCACCTTCCCCAAGTGGCAGCCCAGGCACACCAGCATTTGCATATCGAGAAACAGGCGAAACGCGATACCACACTAACCCAGATGGCACTACTCGACGAGCAGGGGCGTATCAGCGAACTGGCACGGATGCTGGGTGGCGTGACGCTCTCTGACCAAACCCTCGCCCACGCCCGTGAAATGCTACATGCGAGCCAGCGCCCGCCGCACTGACTAGAAGAGCATCTACCAGGGCTTTCTACGCGGCAAAATAAAACGCCCCACATTACCTGACAAATTCCATTGATGGCGAATTTAAACAGGTAATGCAGGGGCGTTCATATTTTCGAGCCGCGTGCAGCGTCTATCCACGAACATTATTTCTTGTTCGTTGGCCCGCTGTCTTGGCGGGTCACATCGGAGCCACGCGGACGAACATAAAGCACTAGCGCATGATCCACTAACTCGTAGCCATGCTCTTCAGCGATTTCTTGCTGACGACGCTCAATGATTTCATCAACAAATTCAATGATCTCACCGCTTTCCAGGCACACCATGTGGTCGTGGTGGTCCTCTTGGGTCATCTCAAATACCGCGTGGCCACCGTCAAAATTATGACGAATAACCAACCCCGCCGACTCAAACTGAGTCAGTACACGGTATACAGTTGCCAAGCCAACATCTTCGCCCGCATCAATCAGTGTTTTATACACTTCTTCCGCGCTAAGGTGGTGCTGACCCGAAACATTTTCGAGAATCTGAAGTATCTTGACGCGCGGCAGGGTCACTTTCAGACCGGCTTTGCGCAATTCATGGTTCTGATCGGCCATGGTCGCTCTTCGCAGTAACAGGTTAGGTCGGGTATGATCAACCGAAACCACGATAGTGAAGAATAGGCCCAAATGCAAAAATTGACTCGAATCATCACGCTTTCCGTTGCCCTGACCGTTGTTAGTGGCTGCAGCTACGTTGGCGTGTACAAGCGCGATATCCTCCAAGGCAACCTGGTCACTCAGGAGATGGTGAGCCAACTTCAGCCCGGCATGACTCAAGAGCAAGTCACTTATGTGATGGGCAGGCCGCTGCTAGAGGCGCCCTTTGATGCCAGCCAGTGGGACTATGTGTTTCGTTTAGACAAGGCGTACGGCGATGTAGAACAGCGCCGCGTTACGCTCACTTTCGACCCCCAGGGTCGCTTGGTGAATATCGATCAGGAGGGTGATCTATCTTCTGACCTGCCGTTCGAAAGCGGTGACGGTATGGGGCCTGCGACAGAGGGCACCAACCCAATGGATTCGTTAACAGACGAAAACATGCAGCTACAGGCACCGTCACGCACACAGCCCGTTTCACAGCCTTAAATTCCTGGTTCGCTCGCTTGGCGCTTTGCACGCTCCAAGCGAGCGACTTTTGGATCGATAGCCAGTGGCCGGTAAACTTCTACTCGATCTCCTTCACGCAACAACTGGGTGTCGGGATCGCGTAGTGCTTTGCCGAAGATCCCGAGCGGAGCCTGAGAAAATGTGTCATCAGGTAGGTCAGGGAATAGCGTCGGCAAATCAGCCAAGGCAACGGCCTGGCGTGCGGTGGTGCCCTCAGGCACCCGTAGCGCCACTATGCGCTGCTTAGACGGCAGCGCGAAGGCTACCTCAACCGCTAACGTCTCAGCGGCCATACAGCTCGTTTGCGCGCTTGGTGAAGGCATCGACTAGCTGCCCAGCTATTTGCTGAAAAATCTTGCCGAAAGCCATGCCGAGCAGCCGATTGGCGAATTCAAACTCCATTTCTAAACTGACCTTGCAGGCGCCCTCCCCCATGGGGATAAACAGCCAGCGACCTTTTAGGCGTTTGAAGGGCCCTTTTACCAGCGACAGTTCAATACGCTCTGGTGCAAATAGGTCGTTGCGTGTGGTGATGGTTTGCTCGACGCCGGCGCGCCCAAGAGTCATTTCGCCGATTAGATGCTCATCATCATGCTCGACCAAACGCGCATGACGGCAACCTGGCAAAAATTCCGGGTAGCGTTCGAAGTCGTTGACCAAATCGAACATTTTCTGGGGGGTGTGCCGCACCAAGGCGGAACGATTGACGGTTGGCATTGACCTCTCCGCTGACTTCACAGTGCCCAAAGCGTATCATGGGAAATATTATTTCAGACCTTAAATGGTATCACGCCTCCCCAAATAACGAAGGGGATGCCACTGACAGATTAATTATGAGGTTCCATGGCCACTAAGAAAGGTAAAAGTAAGGGTCCCGGTAGCAGCGTTATCGCCCAAAATAAGAAGGCACGGTTTGAGTATCATATCGATGAAACCTTCGAAGCAGGGCTATCACTAGCTGGTTGGGAAGTTAAAAGCCTGCGTGCTGGCAAAGCCCAGCTCACTGACACCTATATATTAGTTCGTAATGGTGAAGCATTTCTGCTGGGCAGCCACATCATGCCGTTAAATACGGCAAGCACCCATGAAATTGCCGACCCAACGCGCACTCGCAAACTGCTGCTGCATCGCAAAGAGATCGCCAAAATCTTTTCGATCACCCAGGACAAGGGTCACACTTGTGTGCCTCTCAAACTTTATTGGAAACGTAATAAAGTAAAATGCGAACTGGCACTGGTGACTGGCAAACAGCTGCATGACAAACGCGCCACAGAAAAAGATCGCGACTGGAACCGTCAAAAAGGTCGAATTATGCGGGAACATACCAAGGCTTAACTGGTCAATCAGGTGTGAGCACGTTAGAATGCTCACTTGTAATAAGGGGGCGACATGGTTTCGACGCCGGTGACAACCCTTGCGGTGCATGCCGAGAGCGTGATGTATCTCGTAAATCCCACATCACGAAAAATAGTCGCAAATGACGAAAACTACGCTCAAGGCGCGCTAGCAGCTTAAACACTGTTAGCTTCTTGTCTGGCCCCAAGGTGATGTGCCTATTCATCACTGAGGGGATACGAGCTAAAGCTGATAGGATCGCGTTTGGTGGTGTCTTCTCGCCAAGCGCTAAACTTTAGAAGGCTCGCGTGGCTGAATCCTGATCGTCGGAGTCAGTTGCGTTAAACTAAATGACGAAATCTAAGCATGTAGAGCCAATAGGCGCGTGCTGGCGGACGCGGGTTCAATTCCCGCCGCCTCCACCAACACGGGGTATCAGGAGTCGTCAAGACTTCTCACAAACCCAGCAATGAAGCGCCTTCGGGCGCTTTTTTGTTGTCTGGAGTTTTCACCACTTATCTTGACATGCCCCCATCAAAGGGGGCATACCTGGGGGCATCTAAAGCTTTCACCGTAGAGGTGCCCCCAAATGGCCCACGCTAGCAACAAGCTGTCGGCTACCGCTGTTCGCAACGCCAAACCCCGTGATAAGACTTACCGCCTTACCGATGGTGGGGGCATGTATCTGGAAGTTACCCCAACTGGGGGCACCTACTGGCGTATGAAGTATCGCTTCCACGGTAAAGAGAAGCGCTTAGCGATTGGCTTAGCGGATGCTCGCGCAGCGAGGGACGAAGCCCGTAAGCTACTAGCACAAGGGCTAGATCCCAGCACCACTAAGCGCATCACTAAAGAGCTTGGCAAAACATCGGCTGGAAATACCTTTAAAGCGGTGGCCACAGAGTGGCTTGAGCATATCCACCGCCATGAAGTGGTGCCCGACCACTACAAGCGCAATAAGTCACGGCTAACCCGTGATGCCTTCCCAGCCTTAGGCCATCGGCCAATTACCGATATAACGCCGCCTGAGCTGCTGGAATGCCTCCGCAAAATTGAAAAGCGCGGCCACCTCGAAACCGCCCACCGGGTAAAAACCCTGTGCGGGCAAGTGTTCCGCTATGCCATATCCACGGGCCGCGCTGAACGCGACTTAACACCAGACCTTAGAGGCGCGTTACGCACCCCTAAGACCAATCACCATGCAGCCATCACCGACCCGGCTGAGCTGCCCCCACTCCTGCGAGCTATCGAAGGCTATAGCGGCATGCCCGTTACCATTGCCGCGCTGCAGCTTTCCCCGCTGGTATTCGTTCGCCCTGGGGAGCTACGCCAGGCCAAATGGGCAGACTTTGATTTAGAGCGCGGTGAATGGGCTTTCCAGCCAAGCAAAAATGCCGATCCGTTGGTGGTGCCCCTCCCCCGGCAAGCGGTGGCGATCCTTGAAGAAATTCAGCGGTTAACCGGACGCAGTGAATACGTTTTCCCCGGTGCCCGCAGCAGCAAGCGCCCCATGAGTAACGCCACGATCAAAGCCGCGTTGGATCGTATGGGCTTTAAAGGCGAAATGACCGCCCACGGTTTCCGGGCCATGGCACGCACAATACTGGCTGAGCGTTTAGGCTATCCAGAGCAGTACATTGAGCAGCAGTTGGCCCATAAGGTGAAAGACAGTAACGGGCGCGCCTATAACCGCACCACTCACTTAGAACAGCGCAGGGAAATGTTGCAAAGCTGGGCCGACTACCTAGACGCCCTACGCGATGGCGCAAGCAACGTGGTGCCGATCTACCAAGGGGCTAGGGCATGAGTAATAACCAAGGCGGGCGATATGTCATACGCAACGGGATAAAGACACAGGTACAAGCCCCAACTAAAGACCGATTTAGAGAGGTATATAGCGAGGAAGAAGAAGTAAGGGACAACGCTTTAGTTGAGCAGGTAGTTGATGCATTGAGAGCATTGGAAAAGCGAGCCGAAGAGCTAAAGCCCGGCATCACAGACGATAAAGATAACGCACTACCTGAACTGGCTGGACGCTGGAAGTATGAAGGCTTTCCTAAGGTTGGGTTAGCGATGCTTTATCACATGATGGTGGAAGGTAACCGGGACTTGCTAGGGGCTGCTAGTGCGCGGGAAGTTCATCGCGACGCTATAAAGAATGCCCGCGCCTTCTATCCTGTCGAGTTCCCAGACGAACCTTTAAGGCTGGCGCTTAGAGAGCATAGCCTAGCCCAATCTTACGGCTTTCCAATAGCTACCAAAAGCGGGAAAGAAATCGATACCCATTTTCAAATGCTGGTACAAAAACAAGTTAAGAGCTACGGCGAAAAGGGATTAAAACAGAATAACGGGCAAACCGTAAGAAACCGACAAACTAAGGACGCACATGCAGAAATTGCAGAGTGGTTTCATAAGCTACACATGAGCGACCCGCAACAATACCCAAGGTCTGGTACAGGTTATACAGCGGCTGCTGCAGTAATGACCGATGAAGGTTCTAAAAAGGTAAGCAAAACGACTGTAGAAAGCGCTTACACTAACTCCGATCTTTATAAAAGCGCTATCACCTTTGGCCTGTTTAAAACCCAAAAATCAAACCATTAGCATTATCCCAAAATTTTATCCCTCATTTTGGGACTGAGATATAAAAGAAGTTAGCCACTATTCAGCCATGTCTAAAGCAATCAGGAGCTATACCGACATGGCTAATCTAATCAAACTCCCCGCCGTTAAAGAAAAGACTTCTCTTAGCACTAGCACCATTTACCGAGGCGTTGAGCGCGGCGACTTCCCCAAGCCTGTGCGCCTAAGCCCACGTTCCGTGGCCTGGGTGGAGAATGAAGTTGAAGCCTGGATCG
The DNA here is from genome assembly GCF_037070215.1 of Vreelandella arctica. NCBI lineage: Bacteria > Pseudomonadati > Pseudomonadota > Gammaproteobacteria > Oceanospirillales > Halomonadaceae > Vreelandella > Vreelandella arctica. The sequence goes on from NZ_JBANSN010000006.1 coordinate 65,284, forward strand.
AGCAGCGCATTGAAGCAAGCCGCCAACAGGGGGCCGCTTAAATGTTGACCGTTGCCACATCTTCCCGCTATGCTCCAAGGGCTGGCGCAAAATCGCCAGCAACTACAGACCTTGGCCGGTCTCAATCACAAAGGCGCAACAGCGCCCCAAATGACGGCGCTTTTTTTATGCCCGTCAGTTATGGCGGCTGTGCGTGGGACACCTTCGGGTGTGCCGGTTTCCTTTGTGACCGGTCGGCCAACCTGCGTACAGTCGCCCCCATCCGTTGCTTGGCCGCAGCCGGGGACGACTCCAAACACAAAGGAGTCACACCCATGGCATCATTACGCCTGTCCAACCTCATCACCCGCAGTTTATCCAGCCGTGCCGCCGCGCATCGACAAATGGCGAAAGCCGCACTGTTTGCCGATTCCAGCACGCGCACCCGCCTTACCCGTTACAACCACCACATTGAAAAAGCACAGCAACTTGAAGCCCAAGCCCTAGAGACTGCCAAGCGCAGCGTAGGGGTTGTGTCGTGAAATTAACCACCCCCCAGCTAAAGCGCTTACTTGAGCTACTAGCGCCTTTCCGCACCGACCCCATCACCAAGCCCACCATTGAGCTGGCCTTACGCCACGTGCGTAGTGAGGTGCTGTCGTGAGCCAATATCAAATACCCCCAGCCCACCGGGACACAATCGCCCATATTCAAGCGCTGGCGCTGACTACCAGCACCCAAGGCAGCTATTGGGTAGGCGTAGATTTTTCGGGAGTGCTACTTCAACTGAATGTAAGCATTAGCCGCTGTACTGACCTGCACAACCCCGCCGCCGTTTCTAAGACTTACAGCGTGTACTTGCCCCCTTGCCCACGCGCCGCGCCTGACAGCCTTGAACAGCTACAAGCGATTGCCCGCGATCTAGAAGCGTTGCTTCCTAGGGTGGTAGCTGCATGAGTTTCGTTTACCACTACTCCAACCTAGTCCAAAAGCTGCCCCCGATTTTGAACAGCGGCCACTTGCTGCCCCATACGGATAGCAACATTGAAACGCCTTTGGTGTTGTTTTCAGCGCATCCCTTTTGGGAGCCAACCGCTACTAAGCCCTGCCGTACTCATACCGCACTGGTAAACCTCAAATTCTGGGAATACCGCGACCTGTTCGGCTGCATCCGATTTGCCTTACCTGCCGACGATAGCCGCCTGCTGACATGGCGCGAAGTGTGCAATCACGCGGGCCTAACGCGAATTGAACGCCGAAAGCTAGAAGCCGATACCCGCAAGCGAGGTGGCGACCCTAAACAGTGGTTTGCTGTGCCCGCCGCGATCCCCCTTGCAGATATGTCTTTGGAAATTCTTAACATCAATGAGTGGAGAACCGTGTCATGACTTACCCAAGCGCAAGAGTTGAAAAGCAACTGGCTGATATCCGCGACATTGCCCAAGCCCACGAGCGCCTAGCCGAAATCATGGGCGATATTAACGACATGGGGGAAGGCACTACGGCACAGCAGGTAGAGGCTTGGTCAGTAGCGTTCCGCTGTATGGGTAAGCGTGCTGCTGATATGACCCAAGACTTGATTGAGGAAATCATTGAAGGTGATGACGGTGAGCAGGAAGGGGGCCACGATGCTGACTAGCACCCATGAAAAAACCCAGCGCAATGGCTGGGCCTTCTCCGCGCCGCCTTCCACAGCAAACGCTAAACCTGAGAATAGCACACCGAATGGGGCGCGCCTATGGCGCACCCGGCGTGCGCAGCAGCCAGCCGTTACCGCTGGCGCTGGTGAACTAATTCAAGCCAGTGGCAAGGGGGCTGTATGACCAGCCACGCCGCCTTTATTGATCGACAAGCGCTTGCTGATTCGCTGCTGCAATGCGGGCCGTGGCACTGCATAAACGATGACCAGGCATTGATCGACCACGCTACCGCCCAAGCCCGCGCCGTTGAAATGGATAGCGCGCAGCTTGGCCCGGAGAAATCGCTGGCGCTCGCCCTTCACCGTGTGACTGCACACCACATGGACCCACCTAGCGGCTTCACGATTAGCAGCACGTTATCGCGCCTTGCTTGTTCGCTGTGGTGGCGTCGGCAGCTTCGCCGCCTTACCAGCCGCCGCCGTGAACAGCGGCAACGCATCTTAGGCCGCACACAGAAACGGGCAGGCATTTACGTTAGTGATGAAGGCTACCGCCGCCGCATTGATCAAACCACGCGCAACGCCCGTTTACTGGAAGCCATCACGGCCACCAACCAGGACGGCGACCAGTACACCCTTGCCGAACTGGCTGAGCTTGGTTTAGCCAACCCAGAGTTTAGGCGGGCAGAGCTAATGCTGCGCATCGCCGACACTGAGCGCGAAGCCGACCGGGCAGGTCACCGGGGAATGTTCTACACCATCACGACTCCTAGCCGCTTCCACCCGGTACGGCAGAACGCCAGCATCAACCATAAATATGCTGGCGCTAACCCGCGTGAAGCACAGGCCTACTTGCAGAACCTGTGGGCGAAAGCCCGCGCCAAGTTCAAGCGCGATGGCTTAGGTATTTATGGAATCCGTGTTGCCGAGCCCCACCACGATGGAACGCCCCACTGGCATTTGCTGGTATGGATGCGCCCCGAAGATGAACCCAAGGTAACCAGTATATTGCGCCGCTACTCGCTAGAAGATTCACCGGGAGAGGTTAAGCGAAACACTACCGTTAGATTCAAGCCCGTGGCCATTGATCGAAGTAAGGGAAGTGCTGCCGGGTATGTGGCCAAGTACGTGGCTAAAAACATCAACGGTAAGCAACACAGCCGCCAGGGCGTACCGGGCGATAACCTCGACCACTATGGCCAGCCACTAGAAACCAGCGCCCCACGCATTGAAGCGTGGGCAGCCTGCTGGGGTATTCGGCAGTTTCAGTTTGTGGGCCTGCCTTCCGTCACCGTATGGCGTGAACTGCGTCGCCTCAAAGATGAACAGCGCTTAGCCGATTGGGAAGCGGCCACACGGCCAGAACCTGAAGCCGCCGCGATCTTAGAAGGGTTACGCCAAGCGGCCAATGCTGGCGCCTGGGATAAGTACCTTCACTTGATGGGTGGCCCTATGCAGCCCCGCGACGTTGCCCCCATTCGCCCATGGCGGGTAGTACGTCAAACGACCGACATAGCGAACTGCGACCGGATTACCGGGGAGTGGTCAAGCGATACGCTAGGGCGCTATGGCGAACCGATGATATGCACCTGGGGCTTGGTGGTTAGCAGCCAGCTAGGCGAAACGGAATACCTAACCCGGTACTACCGCTGGACGTTTGAGCGCAAGGGTGAAGCTGACGCCGTGGACTTTAAGCGTGTCACTGACACGGCCACGCCGCTGAGCTTGGTTGGTGTGGATTTTCAGCGCGAAGGCGAAGCCGCAGCGCCTTGGACTCGTGTCATTAACTGTACGCAGACCACCCCCGCCACCCCGCTTAATGATTGGGAGTGGCATGTAACCGAGTCGTTTAGGCGAATGCACCCACCGTTACCCCGTGAGCAAATAAAGAGCATTCAATTGCAGGCAGCCATAGACGCGGAAAAATACCGCAGCGCATCCGTTAGGCGTCGCCTTGAGCATGATGAGCGTGAACGCTTGCGCGTCTTACTGGATGAAGGCCGTGAACTGTTAATAAGCATGCTGGCGCGTGGGGATCTATCGCCCGCTGATATTCCACCGGGGGCCATTGCATGAACGGTGAAGCCCTACTTGCCCGCATTGCCCAGATGCAAGCCACTGCTGGTGCTGCCCGGTCGCAAGGCCAACCCGGCACCCGAGCTAAACAACATCAACGGCGGGCAACCGTGAACACCCGCATTGAGCCATGGCTGGCGCTGATAGAGAAGCGGTGCGGCCTGCTGGCTGAGGATCGTCGCTTTATTCGTCTGAGACTGGCCACTCAACAGCACAGTGAAGCAATGCGACTTGCCGAAGGATATAGCGCCGCCTGGGAACAGGCAGCCATGCAGGAACAGCGTGCCCACGTTAAGAACAACGCAGGCCGTCAAGCGGCCAACCGCTGGCTAAAACGGCAGCTTGAGCAATGAGCACGCAAACGTGGTCAACCGTGTTCATGTTCACGGATATAGGTTTTAAGCGCCTGGTCAATACGTCGCTGCCAGCCTTCGCCCTCTGCTTTGAAATGCTCTATTACTTCGGGAGAGAGGCGTATTGACGTTTTAACCTTAGTGGGAGCTTGCTGGCGCCCACGCTTACCAATTGTTCGCTGCAGGGCAACGGGCAGCACGTCAGCCATGGGGCGCATTTGCTTTACGTCCGCGTCTGTTAGCTCTCTTACTTCACCGTCTTTATTCGTGAGTCGCGTTTTCATAGCTCCGCACCTCCCGTGCGTTGGCTTTCCTGAGACTGATAACCCGAATGCCATCGGTGATAGGTGTAAAGCACACCACGTGCACCCTTTCCCCTATCTTCCCCAAACCAATGAAGCGCCGTTCTGGGTAGTCATTGCGGGTATCTTCCGAAAATACAGCCCCATCCCAATCAAAGCGCTCTGCCGCCGTGAAAGGAAGGCCGCGCTCCTGTTCGTTCCGGGCGCTTTTGTTTGGGTCATAGTCGATGATCATAGTCTTTATTGTATGGACAAAAAGCTAAGCCCGCCAGTTCCCCGAGATAAAAACCTAGGTTCTTCTAGCGGCCAACACCCTGAGCCACGGGGGCAAGCAGCCCCGGATCTCGGGAAATTTTCGGCTATCCAGCGTGTACCACCGCAGGTGGGCAGTATCTGCGTAGTGATGCGGCGTATCACCTGTGCGAGCTGTACAACGCCCCCCGCTTATTCAGGCGAAGCATGTACAGGTGCAGCCCGGCGAAATGCACACATCAACGCTGCACCCCTCACCAGCCAAGGCCAGCGCTTAGCCCCGCCGGGAGGTGACGCCATGCGATAGCCCAACGATAAAGAAAAGGCCCAATAAGGCCCGATTAACGGCAAATAAAAGTGATACGAAAATGAAGAAACGCGGTTCCCAGATTTACCCAACCCAACAGCGGCGCGCCGAGTTGGCGCGAATGCTGAACGAAATGGCCAGCGCTGGCGACGTTAACGCCGCTGGCTGGCTACTGCTGTTATCTGAAATGAAACAACCCAAAAGCGAGGCAACCCAATGAACGATAATTTAAACACCTGGAAAGCATGGCTTGAAAAGCACCAAGAAACCCAAAAGGCGGTAAGCGCCGCCACTGTCAAAGCGTCAGAAGCGCGGCATCAAATGGAGACCGCTGAAGGGCACCTCACGTATTTGACCCAGCAAGAAGGGCCACACGGACTAATCATTGGCCACCCGGCAACCCCTGAGCAGGTTCAAAAGGTGATGGAGCACCTAGCTAAAAAGTTGGAGCGCAGTGCTACACGCCGTGATGACCCTATTCGCCAAGAGTTGCAACGCGCCTGGAACGACCTTAAGCATACGCGCACTCGCTTTGAGGAAGCCCAAGCCGTTTATGCTGAATGCAGTGAGGCACAAATGCAGGCAGAGAAGGCGTTAGCCTCTATCGTCAAAGCGAGGCCAGAGGCTTCACCGCAGGCGCTGGAGGCGGTGACTCAGGCAATGGATGCACACCAACAGCGCATCGACAAAATCAATGGCACCATCACGGCGATGAAAGACAGCACAAGCATAATTGCCGACTTGGAAGATCAAGCCCGCCGCGCTGCTGAAGAGGTGGATCGTCTGGAAGCTAGCGCGCTGATGGGCGAGGTTGACGAAGCCGCCAAGGGGCAGGCCACCACAACGCTAGCGAAGGCCCGTAAAGCTGCCGAAAAAGCAGCCGAACAGGCAGAGAAGCAAGCCAGTGGACGCCGGGGGCTAGAAAGAATCCGTGACGACCTGCAAGCCGAACTTAACGAGCTGGAAAGCCTGCAACGTGGCGTAGGCTATGAGGTCGGTAAAGCCGCCATAGCGAAAGCAGAGCGCGAACTGCTAGAAGCTATTGAGGTGGCAGGGCTGCAAGATCGTGTGGCCGCGATTAATGCCGCCCGCGATGAAGCGAGCTTCTACGCGCCTGAGGGCACTGGCTACAACAGCGCTCACATCGAACTAAGGGTTTCACCCTTCTATATGATGGATGCACCTGAGCGGCTTGAATACTAACTAGTAGGCCGCTTACTTAAGCCGCGAAGGGTAACCAGCTTCGCGGCTTTTTTGTGGCTGCCGCTAGCGCTCCGACATGCAGGAAAATGAAAAAGGTACTCCCCCACCTACCCCGGTAGCACGGGGGCAAACAGTCTCGAAATTCGCCCATGCACGGCAAATTTCCGGGGTTGGTTGTTGTTTTGTTATCACGCCATCAAGCCGCCGCTGGCACCATACCCGATATACCGTGGTCACCTCGCTACTTATGAGCCGATATAAAGCACTTATGAGCCATTGCACTGTTTTAGATGGCCTTTCATCTGGCTTTAGCGAAGCCAAAAAGGTGCCCGCCACCCGCTAAGGTGGCCAATAAATCACCCCGGCCATAGGCACGCGATACAACAACCCAACACAACCAAGCGGCGCAATCTGGCCATGCCCGGTGCGCTGCTGGCGTTATGGTGAATTTGTCACGCTATGATGAAGGCAATTAGTCGGCTGGCGCACTTCACTACCTGGGGGATGGGGCGAAGCCCCATGAAGCGAAGCGGTAACAGACCGGGCACCAAAGCCGCGGCGGCTTGTTGGCCAACCGTCACGCGCTAAGCCCAAAGCACCACAGCCCCTTTATTGCCAAACAGGGTTTTAATAAACGGCACTTGCTGGATAGCGGTCTGCAAATTTAATTACCCTCATATCTCTACCTGAGTTCAAAGCACGGGTTAGATCGAGTAGCGACATAAAAAAGGGGGCATAATTGGGGGCATTTTTTAAATCATATTAATTTATTTTCAATATAAACAAATACTTAAACTTACTTTAAACGGGACGCCGCCTCCACCACCTTACTATACAAATCAAGCACCTACGGGTGCTTTTTTTGTGCCTGGGGGCTGTAAAAGGCTGTTTTAGGCATAGCTATGTCAACATTTGAATCACCATTTTACCTTTCAAGCAGGGTTTATCAGCTCACTCCCCTGCCCCTCTGCAGGTTTGTTGATCGAAGTGTTGACCGGCCAGTGCTCAATCAAAACCGCATTGATGTGACGCACCAAGCTGCGAATGGACTCTCTATCGATCACATCAGGTGCTAGCCAGTGTTTAAGGCTATCGTCATCAAGTCCAGCAACACTCCCCCGCCTAAGCTCAGTGACAATGGCACAGCCCATGCTGCCATCATCACGCTCAGCGTAGCTCCCAGCCAAGAACTGCGGCCTTCGATCTTTACGGCAAATGAAATGCGGCTGCTTGGGCTTCGAACTCTTGATCCATTCATACCAGCCGTCCACTGGGATCAGGCATCTATGCTTTGAAAACGTAGATTTGAAATAGGCGTTGGTGGCCAGTAAAGGCTGCATAGTGGCTCGATCAGCTGAAATAAAACAGCTTGGCGTTGCCATGGGCATGCCTGCGCACCAAATCGATCCGCATATTCGTCGCCAGTGTGTTTTCCTTTCAAGCAACTACGCACTTTATGGGGACATGAGCCACCGCGTGACTGCCCACATTGGTGATCTTATGGGCGACAATCAAATGATGCTGCCTATCGACAGCCGTCTCCACGTTATAGCCCACCACCCTCGTTCCTCGCCTCATCATGGAGCAAACATCTGGTCCCGTCATAGAAACCTGCTGATCAGGCGCCTTGGTTCGTTGAATGTCGATGGATTGCAGTTGTTGAACTTCTTCTGTGAGGGAGGCGATCTTAACTCTGATAGTTTACCCGTAGCCTCACCACGTTAGTCCACTCAAAACACGATTTCATATATGAGAGTGTAAGCCCGCCACATACCAAAACCTTTTCGGTTGACGTCATCGTTGATGTTCAGCAATCAGTAACCGCGCCTTTTGAGTTGGTCATGCATGAACTTCATGCACCAACGGCCGTTGGTGGATTCCTTATTGCTGATACGAGCGCCTATCCCGCTCGTTGCCACCATGTCCAGTGCCCTGGGTCGGCAAGCCATTGACGCCAATCGTCAAGCGAGAAGCTCGAAGGTGCGGGGCGTGCGAGCCGGTAAAGCGGTGTATGGGTGGCGTTAAGGTGGGCGCGCCATTGCGAGACAAGCACTGCGATAGACGTCTCGGGGATCTCGAGCCCCGTGAGTTGCTCACGGAAAAGCAGCCGCTCGGAGGCCAAATCTGCCAGCAACTCTACCCATAAACGATCGATCGCTTCCTGGATCAGCAGCTTTACTTGGGTGATGTCTGTCTGTGGGCACTGCACGATGTACGCTATGCTTGCCGGGTTGCCATCAATAAAGCGAACGGCGGCGATATAGCCCAGCTGGTGAATTTTCCGTATGGCGTGAAAAAAAGGCGCGTTATGACGCTTGGCAGCGGCCGCCATTACCTGACGATTAGTATTGCTACCCGGTAACGTTAGTGTGCGCATCAACGTGGCAAGGGGCGAGGGCGCGGTGGTGCCTTCAGGCTCAAAGGGCGTTTGGACCTCGGGAAGCGCTGTGAGTAGCGGTGAAAGCATGGCCACCGTCTCGGCGCTACCTGCCCAGATAAATGGCATGGCGGGGCTGGGCATCAGCTCCGCCAGGAGGTGATGCGCTTGTAACCCCGTTGGCTTAGGCAGTGCCGTTAGCCAGGCTTGTATCATCATTTCGCCTAGCGCATTGGAATGCGGCTTGGTTCCATGCGCGCAGAGCCAGCTCCCGTGCGGGGTGGTGTGGTGCAAAAGCCCAACGCCGCTGGTTGCCAAGCGCTTTTGTGCAAGAGCAGGCAGCGCCATTTTCCTATCAGGATAAAAACAGGCAAACCAGTGCGCGGGCAGGCCAGTACAGCCGCTATCGCCTACTCGGCTGATAACACTAAGCGGTGGTGTAGTGTGCTTTTTAAATGCCACCTCATGGGCATTGGCAGTTTCGGGCGCGGTTAAAAGTACGTAAGGGGTAGCCAGCAGCCCCAGGCCGCTGTTTTCTAGCCCCACAGGGGCAAAGCGCTGGGAAAGTGCCTGCTGGCGCGTTTGAGTAAATAGCCACTCAGCAAGCGAAGGGCGATCGACGATTAACGAGGCGCAGGCAGCGTGTTCTTCTAGAATACAGTTAAGCGCCTGGGTGATGTCCGCGGTACGCTTTAACAGCTCACGCTGTTTATTGTCTGGCACATGGATCGTCAGGGAGAGCGTATCGGTGGCACCACTGGGGCAAAGCGTTGCCTCGTAGTCCTCGGCTACGCCGACCAACAGTTCCGTCAGAGCACCGGCGTTGAGGGCTTGCTCGCTCGCTTTCAACGCCTCCATTTGTCGTGCAAGACCCGCTTCAGTTAGCGGCCAGAATAGCTCCACCGAAGAAGCCGCGCCCTCGATCTTTGCCTTCTGTGTGGTACCCCAGCGCCTGCTCAAGGGCTTAGCGCCGTGAGGGTAGGTAGGGCGGTCGCTGGGCAGGAAAGAGGCAATTAGCGCTTGCTGGTGCGCCTGGGATAGCGGCGCAGCCAGACCAACGCTTATATTGGAAGGCGTGTAGTAACGCTCATGAAAGCGCTCGAGTTCGCCTTTAAGAAGCTCGGGCGGGCGCTCAAAGCTCAGACGTGAGCCGTGATGGCAAAACGCGCCTGGGTGGTGGTTGTCGGCCAGCGTTTGAAGCCCTGCCAAGCGGCGCATAGTGGGTGTGCCCAAGCGGGCTTGATACTCGGCCTCGATCGCGGTGCTTTCGCTGGCGATGGTGGCTTCATCGAATCTCGACGCAAAGAGCGCCTGATGCAGGTACGTTAGAAAACGCGAAAGCGATGTGACCGGCAAGGTGGCGTGGATATCGGTTATCAGGTCATCGGTGCGCGCATTCAGCTTACCTCCCAACTGCTCGGTCAACGAGAGTAGTGAGCTACCTTGCGATACTGGCTGGGTGAGCAGTACGTGCTCCAGCAGGTGGGCAAGGCCAGGCGTTGATTCGGGCTCATCAAGATAACCGGCACCAACGACGATAATGATGTGGGCAAGCGGCGTGGCTTGGCTTTTATAGAAAAGGCCCTGGGCGCCGCCTTTCAAGGCGGCCAACGTGTATGGAGAAGTAGGCGTGTGAGGGTTCATGGCGCTAGGAAGAAAGCGTTCGGTAGAAGGCGAGTTCTTGCTGGATCATCGCCATTCGGTTCTGTGGGTTTTGCATACCGTGGCTTTCGTTATCAAAAATCAGTACCTCCGCGCGTCCGCCCCCTTTTTCCAGTTGGCGAGCCAGCCGATGTGTTTGCTCAGGCACCACGACTCTATCAAGCTCGCCCTGGATCATTAGCACATTTACGTGGTGGGCGCTTTGGGCCAGCGTATGCATCGGGCTACGCCGCTGCTTTTGCGCTTCATCACCTATTAGCCAGTCCAAATAGCCGGACTCGAAGCGGTGGGTCTGCTGCGCCAGGCTGACCGCATCGGTAACACCGTAAAGGCTGGTGCCCGCTAAAAACCGCCTGGAGTGGGCGAGTGCATTGAGCACCGTAAAACCGCCAGCGCTTTGTCCGCGAATAAAACAGCGCCGCGGGCAAATTCGCCCCTGGGCAATGAGCGCGTCGGCGAGCGTCTCGACGTCCTCGGTATCGAGCACGCCCCACTGTTTGTGCAGCGCCTGTCGGTAGTCCCGCCCAAAATTTCCGCTGCCGCGCGGATTGATATCCACCACGTTAAAGCCTTGAGCCACCCAGTAATGGATCAGCGGATCATATACTGGGTAACAGGCCGAGGTAGGGCCGCCGTGTACGCGCATGATCATTGGGGCGGGGGCATTTTGCGCCGCCGATGCCGCCTGGCGTGCGGAATATAAAAATCCCTGCACGCTTTGCCCGCCATCACCCAGCGGTGTGCTCAGGGTTTCCGGTTGCGGTGGGTTGGCGATGGGGGCGGCTCCTCTTAATACCTCGTAGGGTTCGCCGTGTTTTCCCAGTTTGATCAGTTGCGTCGTGCTCGCCTGACTCTGGGCCAACACGTACTGCCCGTGTGAGGCCTGGGCCAGGCTCACTACTCTGCCGGACTCCAGTGCTACGGGCTCGCTTTGGGTGGAGATAATACGATAAAGCCGGGCGGCACCTTGCTCAACGCGCAGGCAAAGCCCGCCCTGGTTGCCCCAGGCGTGCTGACGTTCGCCTAGCTGCCACGGGGTCGTGATGTGATCACAGGATGCGCCGCTTAAACAGTGCAGGCTGCTTTCGGTAACGCGCCAGGGCTGCCACCAGCCTGCATGATCGCTCATCACGACGAGCGTGTTATCCGCAGTGAAGGTGGGCTGGCTAACGGCCGCCCCGAAATCGAACGAGTCGGTGACATTAAGTGAGCCGTCACTGGTGATGGCGGCAAGCTTGAGTCGGCTGCGCTGCCACGGCATGAAGGGGAGTGACCATTCGACCCAGGCCATCAATGCGCCGCTAGGCGAGATGGCCGGGGCACCGTAAAAGTCGGCGCCTTCGGCAAGTACCTGCTGGGTGGAACGATTGATGGCGATCAAGCGCTGATGCGTGCCCTCTACGCTTCGCTCCTCCACGGCGACGATGCGCTGACGTAGCGGGTCGGCGCAAAGCCCGCCCAGACTGCCATGCTCGGGTGTGTACCAGATTTGTGTTTTTGGGTCAGTGCCGTTTGAATCCGGATCGTGCCAATAGCGAAGCGACTGATCGCTTTGGCATACCCAGGCCGCGCCCTCATTAAGGGGTACGTGGCTGCCTCCACCGTATTGGTTTACCCGACTACCCACGCTCTCTTCATTACTCAAACAGTGGGCCTTCGTCATATCGCCCGCCGGACACCGCCACAGATGAGTCGTGCCGCGCTCGATATGGCGTTCCAGCCAAAAAAGTGCCGATTCAGTGCACTGTAGTTCGGCCATCCGCTCCGGCGGTGTTGCAGCCTCTTCAATCGAGGGAACCCGCATGGACGCTCCTTATCAGCAAACGTGGCTGAGAAAATTCAACACTTCAGGTTTGACGGCAAATGATTTGCGATTGGCGATGCTGGCGCGGTATGAGCGCCAGCTCGTCGGCCTGGGTGCTTTTCAGGCTTGCCACAAGCGCCTCGTGTTGTGCCGAGTATTGGCACACCGGGTCGGTGGCGGCCGGGTCGCCGGTTAACAGGTACGCTTGGCAGCGGCAACCGCCGTGGTCGGTATGACGCTCATCACAGGATTGGCAGAGCGGCGACATCCAGTCTTCGCCGCGAAACGCGTTGAACGCATCGCTTGATCGCCAGATTTCGGCAAGCGGTGTATCGCGTGTATTGGGAAAATCGAGCGGTAACTCGCGGGCGCTATGGCAGGGTAGCGCCGTGCCGTCCGGCGCCACGGCGATAAACACACTGCCCCAGCCGCCCATACACGGCTTGGGTTTGTTTTCAAAATAATCGGGCACCACAAACAGCAGCGACATCTGGCGGCCCTGCTCGGCGAGCTTATTGCGCCAGCGCTTGGTGACGGCCTCGGCATGCCTTAGCTGCTCCTGGGTGGGCAGCAACGCATGGCGGTTCAGAAACGCCCAGCCGTAGTACTGGCAGTTAGCAAGCTCCACGGCATCTGCGCCGAGTTCGTCGCAAAGGGCGATAAGCTCATCGATCTGGTCGATGTTGTGGCGGTGTAGCACTACGTTGAGCACCATGGGATAGCCCGCCGCCTTGACCGCCCGCGCCATGGCGAGTTTATTGGCGTGGGCCTTTCGCGAGCCCGCCAATATCGCTGAAAGCTCTGGGTCCGCGGCTTGCAGGCTGATCTGGATATGATCCAGTCCAGCCTCAGCCAGGGCGTTGACACGCTTTTCGGTCAAGCCCACGCCGGAGGTCAAGAGATTAGTATAAAAACCAAGCTCGCGCGCGTGGCTTACTAGAGTTTCCAAATCGCGCCTTACCAGCGGTTCGCCACCGGAGAAGCCGAGCTGGGCGGCGCCCATCTCGCGGGCCTGGCGCAGTATGCTTAACCATTCATCGGTATTCAGCTCGTTATGGTACTGGCTAAAATCCAAAGGATTTGAGCAGTAAGCGCACTGCAGCGGACACCGGTAGGTAAGCTCTGCGAGCAACCAGAGTGGTCCGTGGGAGGGAAATTTCGCCGTTGGCATACGTTACGCCTCCTTGGCTAGCCAGCCATTTTGCTGCGCCTCAGTAAGAAATTCGAGGACATCGCCTTTAAGCGCGCCTGCTTCGGGGTAGAGCGCTTCGAGGTTTGTGATGATCAATGAAACGCTGCGTTCACCGTCGATTTGATTCAAGATCGCACCGGCGGTTTCATTGAGCTTGACCATGCCTTCAGGATAGAGCAGTACGAAGCAGTCCTGGGTGGGTTCCCACTGAAATCGCCAGCCGCGTCGCCATTTAGGGATCGTTTCAAGCTTCATTTAACACTCCCTTAAGCGAGTGAGCGCCAAGGCCGCGATGGTAAACACGCTCGTTCGTGACGGTATGGTAGGGCGGGCGGTCGAGCTGATAGGCGAGGGTCATCGCATCGAGCATACTCCATAACACATCCAGCTTGAACTGGAGTATCTCCAGGGCGCGCGCCTGACGTTGTGCCGTTGTGCATATGTCCAGGGCGATCTCTAGGCCGTGATCCACATCTCGCTGAGCCTCGCTCAAACGCTTACGAAAATAGCGATACCCCTGCTCGTCGATCCAGGGGTAGTGAGTAGGCCAAGTGTCGAGCCGGCTCTGGTGCGCCTCGGGGGCGAAAAGCTCGGTCAGAGACGAGATCGCTGCCTCCTCCCAGCTCGCCTGGCGCACGAAGTTAAGGTACGCATCGACGGCAAAACGCACGCCAGGGAGCACATGCTCCTGGGTCACAAGCTCCTCCCGAGTGAGCCCCACCGCCTGGCCAAGTGCTATCCAGGCTTCAATACCCCCTTCATCATCCTGGTCGCCATCGTGGTCGAGCAAACGCTGCACCCACTGCCTGCGCACGGCAGCACTCGGACAGTTGGCCAACAGCGCCGCGTCTTTTTGCGGAATTATAAGCTGGTAGTAAAAGCGGTTGGCTACCCAGCCTTGAAGCTGCACTTTTGAAAGCTCGCCCTGGGCCATGGCTTGCTGAAAAGGATGATGAAGATGATAAAACTGCCCTTTAGCCATTAGCGCATCTTTAAACGCCTGTTGAGTAAGCGGTGTTGCGGACTCAAGGGGGGGAGTGTTCGATACCATAGTTGACCTCCTGAAGAGCTGCTCCGTTGAGTGCATTCATCCGTTGAAAAGTACGCTGGTAGGACGAGGTTTGAATAAGTTTTCAGAGCAAAGCGTAAAGAATCAAAGCGTTAAGTTCATCCCGTCGAACGCCACTTCGATATGCTCTTTGGTTAACAGAGCGCGTTCATCGCTTGCCTCGTTCAGAATGGGGTTGGTGTTGTTGATATGGATAAGAATTTTTCGTGTAGCAGCGGGCAGCGTGGCTAAATATTCGCGCATTCCGCCCTGGCCGTTCAGCGCCAAGTGCCCCATTTGTTGGCCGGTTGATGTACCCACCCCGGTACGGATCAGCTCATCGTCGTCCCAAACGGTGCCGTCCACCATCACTACGTCGGCCTTTTTTAAATAGCCCATAACTTCATCTGTGGGCTGGCCTAGGCCCGGCGCGTAGCAAATCGACTTGCCGGTGGATTCATCGGTGATAAAGAGCCCTAAATTGTCGCCATTAGAGGGCTGGCCTCTACGGGGCGAGTATGGCGGCGCGTTGCTCGACAGGGCAAAGGCGGTAAAGTGAAGCCCCTTGCAACTAGGTACGTCAAAATCGATCGTCGAGGTGGTCTCGTCAAGTCCGATGGAGCGCCAGTTAAGACCACCGCTCCAATGGCTTAACATGTTAAAAAGCGGGAATCCGCTGGCTAAATCGCTGTGGGCGTTGGGGGTACACCAGACATCCAGCGGGCAGCCTTCGCGCAGGGATAAAAGCCCTGTTACATGGTCTACCTGGGCATCCACCAACAGTACCTCGGCAATACCACTGCCGCGAAGCGTATTGGGCCAAAGTTCAGGCGCGGCGTTTAGCTGGCTGCGAATATCCGGGGAGGCGTTGCAAAGTAGCCAGCGTTTACCATCGCTACTAATGGCAATTGATGACTGCGTTCGGGCTACGTATCCATCGTGATTCTGGCGAACACTTTCACAGTTGGCACAGTTGCAGTTCCACTGAGGAAAACCGCCGCCGGCTGCCGAACCAAGTACTAATACCTGCATAAGCGTAACGCTCCGTGTTTTGTGGCTCACGTACATCCATGGCGCAGCCTTTTCATTAAAAAATATTCAGCGAGAGAAAGAAATGCCTGCCATAAAGGCAGGCATTGGGACGATATTAGCGGTTTGAGATATATAGCGTTACTTCAAAACCGAGACGGATATCCTGGTAAGCAGGTTTTTTCCACATAATGCGCTCCTCAATAAAAGGGGATGGGATGATGTTTGCTCTAAAAACAATCTTCAATCTACATCCTAGACTCTAACACAAGGTTTTGTAGAGTTTTAAAACCTCTTTATTGCAAAGACATGTACAGCGCAAAAAAAATTGCTGGTCGCCTGCTTTCACTCAATACTAGCCAAATAGCGTTTTATGGAATTGCCACAATGTCCTTAGAAAAGTCCCGAACATCCACCGCGGCCGTACCAAACCATTCCAGGCTAGCTGTAAGCTGGGACGCAGCGGCGACGGGGAGCCAGCACGCCGATGATTTTCAGGGTTAAGCGGCACAGCGTAGTACACCGTAATTAAAAGCCTGTGCGTCAGTAAAGTATCCATTTCGTCTGGCGTTCCGGGCACTCAGTCGAAGCAAAAGACAATGGGGGGATTACCTGCCGAAATATTGATCACTTTCAGCGCGAGCAGCTAAGATCGCCCTCTTCACATTCAGCATGTTCACGTAGCGTTTCAGTTCGTGCTTCTGTCAGCGCTTCAAGGCAGCCGTTACGCACCATAGGCTGCGCACTACCACCCTCAACGGCGCTACTTTCGAACGCACACTCGGCATCGCGAAAACCGATCCAGGCGCGCTGAGCGGTTCTAAGCTTTTCCAGTGAAGCAGAGTTGCTGCTTAATTGATCCACCAGTACCTGATAAGCCTCATTGAGCTCATCGTCAGCCGATTGGTACGCCTGAGCCGAGCATTCGGTTAGCTCAGCCTGTGTCGTAGCGCTATCACAGGTATCGCCCGCGTAGGCAAAGCTGTATAAAGCCAACAACCCTATGCCCATAAAAAGTGAAGACAAACGCATAATGCATGACCCTATTTGATTTGGTAAAAAATATGGAAAGAGTACAGCCGCTCTACTCTAAACCCTATTTTAACAGTGCCAATAACAGCAAAACGCTGGCATGATAGCCAGCGCTTTTTCAATCACTGAAGTATGCTTAATACAGATTAATGGGCCAACATCTCTTCAACAATGTCTTCGCCACTTAGTTCTGACGCGTAATAGGTCGGCCAGTTAGTCACTTCTTCTAACAGCGCTTCACGATCATCGCCCCAGTAAAGGTGGTAGTGGTCTGCGTCAGTTGGGTAAATACCGTGATCGCTGAACTGAATATACTGAGGAAGATCGTCAGCCCCCTCGCCTTCGAGCTCATAAATAAAGCGAACACCCCGGTTGCCCGCCTCGTAATTTAAAATCTCGTAGCCATCGTACTGATAGTCACCTGACATCTCTTCACCGTCCGCAAAGAAAGTGACGTTGCTGCCGTCGATAACGATACGATCTACATCCGTTTCATACCCTATCTCGTAATACGCTTTGTACTCTTCGGCGGTTTTATCGCCGTGCTCTGCTTTATCAGCAAACACTTCATCTAGCGTTCCATCTTGTAGGTACGGATAGACGGATTGCCAATCACCTTCCCAGTCTGAAAGTGAGCGATCCTCGATCTGCTCATCCTCAAAATAACCCGAATAGATATCGCTATCGCTATCGTGGTCGTGGTCGTGGTCGTGGTCGTGGTCGTGATGAGCATGATCTTGATCATGGCTGTGGTCATGGTCATCAGCACTGACGTATTGAGCGCCAGCGAGCAGTAACGTACTGAATGCAAAGGCACTGACAGCCTTTAGCGGCGACACGATCTTTTGCCTATCTTCCATCTTGCTGGCTCGCATGCTTCTTTCTCCCTTGTGAGTTAACGCTCAAGAAAGATACAATATAACATATCATTTAATCAAGCTAGTTGATTAATGCATAATAGAATTGTGAGGAAAGTGGCAACGGATGGGGTAGTAGCGCCTGCCGGCAAACGCAACGATAGTGGAATCGTGGATTTATTGAAGACACAAACGCATCGGGCCCCGCCTAAGCGGGGCCCGATCATCGAATCTAAACGATTCGAGAACTTAAATAATCACTAGGATTAAGAAAGCAGCTTAATGTTTGAAGCTTGAAGGCCTTTCTGACCTTGGGTAACGTCAAAAGAGACGTTAGCGCCTTCAGGCAGAGTTTTGAAGCCATCAGACTGAATTTCAGAAAAATGAGCAAAAACGTCATCGCTGCCGTCAGAAGGAGCAATGAAACCGAAGCCTTTAGAATCGTTGAACCACTTAACTGTGCCAGTTGCCATGATATTAAATCCTTTTCGCAAGTCGCGAATTGTAGAAATCCTGGTATTACCCAGATAAATAGTGAGTAGAACAAGGAATACAATTACAGACTACCGAAAGAATTCGAATGTTTCTGGAACCATGCTTGCTTGCTAACTTACTAACTGCGCACATCCTGTCACGTAGTTCACAGCAGGTCAAAGCCTTTATGTTTTTTTATTTTTACCCTACTTTTCATAGCCATTTAAACCGCGCAAATTTACATAAATAGTCTTAATCTTGCCAAAGAGCTGGGCACTACTAATCCGATCGCCTAGCGCGCTCTATTGGCCAGGCAAACCCTGCATTAATCGCAGCCTGACCAGTACTATGGAAGAGGTTTTAACATGCTATATGGACTTAGTTTGTTGGCGGGTATTGCGCTGCTCACCCTGGGTGGGGAGTCACTGATTCGGGGTGCTGTTGCTGGCGCAAGAAGGGTGGGCGTTTCGCCCCTACTGACCGGACTGGTAGTTGTCGGTTTCGGCACATCGGCACCCGAGTTGGTTGTTTCTATTGATGCTGCTATAAACCAACAGCCTGACATTGCTATTGGCAACATCGTGGGTAGCAATATCGGTAATATCTTATTGATTTTGGGCATGTGCGCCGTGATTTGCCCTATGGTGGTTCAACCCTTAGCGCTACGCCGGGATGGCTTGGTGGTGGTGCTAGCCAGCCTACTATTTATTGGCCTCTCATTTGGTGGAGCACTGGGGCGTGTTGATGCAGCAATCTTTATAGCCTGTCTTGTGGGCTACCTTGTTTGGGCTTACTTAAGCGAAAGTCGGCAGCATATTCCGGCGGCAGATATGCATGCCTCAGAAGCCGAAGAGATGACCAAACTCCCCACCACGGGCTGGATGATCGCCTTAGCGCTGGTGATTGGTTTAGGCATGCTAATAGGAGGGTCACAGCTACTGCTCTTTGGCGCTATAGGGTTAGCCCAGGCATTGGGTATTTCCGAAGCAGTCATTGGGCTAACCATCGTGGCTGTTGGCACCTCACTACCTGAAATGGCCGTGTCGGTGATTGCAGCGCTGCGCCGTCATGCTGATGTCGCCGTTGGTAATATTCTAGGCAGCAACATATTTAACCTGCTGGGCATCCTCGGTATCTCAGCATTTTTACAACCACTGCCCCTTGCACCACGCGTGGCCCTGTTTGACCAGTGGGTGATGCTGGGTGCCGCTGGCATACTGGTGCTGTTTTTGTATACCGGTATGCGCCTGTCGCGCTGGGAGGGAGCCGCACTGCTCGCAGGCTATGCCGCTTATATAGCGTTAAGCTTTACGATTTTTTGAGATGGCCTAATCGTTGATTGCGCTGAGCCAAAAACCCACCGTTTTTGGCTCAATGACTTGATTGTTTATCGTGGAGAAACGTCACCGTGCACATTGCTACCTTGGGGCCTAGTGGCAATAACCATGAATTGATTGCCAAGCGCTATCTCAGAATGCGTTGCTCAGGCGAAGGCAGCCTGACACTCTTCAGCCACTTTGAAGATGCCTTTCAGGCGCTTATTGCTGGGCAGGTTAGCCACGTATTGCAGTGCACCGCCCACGCCACCCATAGCGACTGTGTCGGCCGCTATATGCATCAAGCCTATCCGGTCGACACCTTTATTGCGGGTAGCAAGCCGCTGGCGCTGATCGCACAACGTGCCACTGCACAGCCCACCCAAGTGGCACTGCAGCCAGCCACCCGCTATTACACTGATTTAACGGGCTATGCGGAGCTCATTGATGCCCCCACCACGGTGGCAGTAGCAGAAGGCCTGCTCGCCGGACGTTTTGAAGCAGGCATCTGTGCTGAAGAGGTGCTCGCCCAGGCACCCGAGCAACTGCGGTTGGTGCAGTCACTGGGGCCTGCGCTGGATACCTGGGTGATGTTTGCCACTACCCCGCTGCCAGCCTCTTCGCCGCTACGGCTGGATGCTGACGATTCGTCCCAGGGCTAAAGTAAGAAAATCAGGATGCCTCCTGTCGCGACTAGCGCCGCACGCTGCCACAATGCTTTGCGCGCGATCACTCCGTAAGAGATCGCCCCCAGTCCCAGCGCCACTTTCAGCGCATTCAGCAGGGCGCCTGACGGATTAAAGGCTAGTTGGATTATTTCCGGGTTGGCCACCATGGCTAGGGGAATAATATACAGCCCGATCCCCAGCGCCATGGCCTTGAATGCCACCTTCAGCCAGTTCTCCCCCACCATGCCAGCGGCAATAAACACACCGCCACACACCGGCGGCGTGATAGTTGAGAGCAGCGCATACCAGAAGACGAACAAGTGCGCTAGAAGCGGTTCCAGACCCAGCGATGTCAACGCCGGCCCGGCGACAGAGACACAGATTACGTAGGCGGCGGTGG
The DNA here is from genome assembly GCF_037070215.1 of Vreelandella arctica. Classification (NCBI taxonomy): domain Bacteria; kingdom Pseudomonadati; phylum Pseudomonadota; class Gammaproteobacteria; order Oceanospirillales; family Halomonadaceae; genus Vreelandella; species Vreelandella arctica. Next base: position 85,254 of record NZ_JBANSN010000006.1, read on the forward strand.
TTGGCACCTCCATGCCTAAAATCAAGCAGGCGAGCGCCGTTAGCAGCAAGGCTGGCCATAGCATGTCGTTGGAGAGCGACAGGATACCTGAGGTAATCTTGACGCCCAGCCCTGTTAGCGACAGCACGCCGACCACCAGCGAGGCGCACAGGATAATCGCGCCGATCACGGCAATCTGGCGCCCGGCAGTGACCGCAGCAGCGGCTAACCGACGGCTAAAGCCAGGAAGCGAAAAGCGCAGCGTCACATCAAAGAGCAACAGCGCAATGCCTGCAAAAATCGCAATACTGGCAGCGTACTGAGGGGTATAACCACCGTTGAAGATGCGTTCTAGCAGCAACACGAACGGGATCGCAAAAAACAGCGAGGTAATGACGACCTCTTTCGCGTGAGGGCGCTCGCTTTCCGCCACGGGCTGTAAGTCATGCCGGGTCGCGTAGGCATTGATGCCCACCCAGACGGTCAAGAAATAGAGCACTGCCGGCAACATTGCCGCGGCCATAATTTGTGTATAGGGAGTCCCCGTTAGCTCCACCATGACAAACGCGCCAGCCCCCATCAGCGGTGGCATGATTTGCCCGCCAGAGGAGGCAACCGCTTCCACCGCACCGGCGAGCGAGCGCGGGTAGCGCAGGCGTACCATGGAGGGAATGGTGATTGCCCCAGTGGAGGCCACGTTAGCTGACGCCGAACCGGAGATAGAGCCCATCAGTGCCGAGGAAATCACCGCCACCTTGGCCGCGCCCCCGGTCAGCCGCCCTGCCACCGCGCCAGCGAGATTCATGAAGCCCTGACCCGCTTCGCCGGCATTGAGCACCGCACCGAAAATCACAAAAATCGCCACTACACTGACACTCACGCCGGTCAGCGATCCCCACAGCCCGCCTTCGGCAATGGTCAATGTGCCCACCATGCTAGGCAGCGGGAGCCCAGGATGGCCAAAAGCACCAGGGATGTATTGGCCGAAAGCGCCATACATCAGGGCCAGCAACGCGACCAGCGGCAGCGGCCAGCCAATCGCCCGACGAGCGGCCTCAAGCGCCAGCGCGATTAAAAATAGCCCGATCCCCATCTGCAGGTGGGTATCAATAAAGCCATACTGATTGGCTAGCGTGGCCTCATTGACGGCGATATAGCCACATGCAGCCACGCCCAGCACCGTCAGCACCCAGCCGCTGATTCGCTGCGCCGGTGTGTTGGCCATGTAGACCAGCACCCAGGGCAACAGCAGCGCCATGTGTAGCGGCCGACTGACGAGCGCAGGTGTTAAACCATAAAAAATCAATCCAAGATGAAACACCACACTCACCGCCCCCAGCGCCATCCAGCCTGGGGCTATGGCGTCATCATCGATGGGGGTCGCCGCTGGCGAAGAAGTAACAACACGCATGCCAAGTTGCCTATTATCAATACTGCATCAATACCGCATCAACTCTGCATCAATACAGAACTGCCACAGCGCGAGCGCCGTGGCAGTAGGAAGAAGGGAGAAAGTGACTAACGTAGAGAGTCAGGCACCTCGAAGCCCGCTTCTTCGTAATAGCGCAGTGCCCCTGGGTGTAGCGAGCCGGTCATGTTTTCCAGCATTTCAGGGATAATACTGCCCCACCAGGCGGCCTCTTCGGCCATGGCATCACGACGCTCCCAAAATGTTTTGGTTAGCGTGTAGGCGGTATCGTCATCCATATAGGTGGTGGTGTAGGCAATCACCGGCAGCGATGTGGTTTCGACATCTTTATCAACGCCGGGGTAGGTACCGCCGGGGATCGTTTGGCGCGCTGCGCCGGTTTGTTCGATTTGCTCATCGGTCAGACTAACCAATGATATAGGCATGCTGGCGGCGGTCTCGATCACATTGGGTGATGGGAAAGAGCTGGCGGTGACAAAGCCGTCAATCTGGCCATTTTTGAGCGCATCGGGGCCGCTGCCAATCGCCGCATCGGCGATTTTGACGTTCTCTTCCAGACCAAACAACTCCAGGTAACGAGCCGCTTCCCGGGCGCCAAACGTACCTCGGCCAATTAATAAGTGCTTGCCTTCCAGGGCAGACATGTCAGCCACCCCTTCGTCACCCGCCAGTACAAAGTGCATGGTGATAGAGGGGATGGGGAACAGGCCACGAATTTCCTGAAAGCGAGGGTTCTGACGCTCTGCAAAGGCGCCCTCTCCTGCCATGGCCTGTTCGACTAACGCAGGCGGCGTGGTAAACACGTAGTTGCCTTGACGAGCCATGACCTCCATGACGTTTTGTACCGAGCCCTGACTCTCTTCAAGGGTCAGAATAATCGCGTCATCCGTACCCTGGCGGATTGCTTCTGAGAGTTCTACGCCCATCTGATAGTAGGCGGTACCTGCAGAAGCCGATTTATAGGTCACCCGCGTTTCAGCGTGGGCGGAGAAAGCGGTACTTACCAGCGCTAGCGTAGCAGCCGTCACGCCAAGCGAGCGGCGAAGGGAGCGAAATGAATTGCGCATCTTAATCTTCCTTAGCGTATCCAGCGGCCGTTTTCTAACGGGCCTCGTTTTTATGTTACCCAGCAATGGGCCTAGGGGGCGTCAACATACCATGACTATGCCTAAACGGGCAGCCTCGCCTGGGGTTCGACGGTGATAATGAAAGCGTGCATTAGTGAAAGGAAGAATAAAGGAATGGATATTATTTAATAATGCTATTCGGCATTAGTATAACCCCCACATTTAAATCAGCACTTAGGCAAAACTAATGTTGTTAAAGTTACCATTACCTAAAAGATTAATTTCCTAAAAAAAGATGCTATTCCCCTAAGAAGAACTACTTTCGTTCGTTTTTATAAAGTATTGCGGCGCAATATAGGCTGGTAAACTAGCGGCGCTTTTACACCACTCCTGACAACTTAACCATGAGGAAAAACGTCACATGCCTACGTTGTGCCAACCCTCTCGCCAGCCACGATTATATCGTCGCTGGCTTTTTTTGTTAGCGGCCTTACTATTAGGCGTAAGTCCCAATGCGTTTGCCGTTACTGGTGAACTCAATTTAACCACCTCGGTTGTCGGCTTTTTTGCGGTGGCTATTTTCGTTCTGGCGTATGCCCTCGTCATGGCGGAAGAAAAGATTCATATGCGTAAGTCGAAACCGGTGTTGGTGGCAGCCGGTATCATCTGGAGCCTCATCGGCTGGGTGTATGTCCAAAATGGTATGTCGGAAGCGTCAGAGTACGCGTTTCGCGTGACGCTTTTGGAGTTCACCGAGCTGATGCTGTTCTTGCTGGTGGCCATGACATATATCAACGCGATGGAAGAGCGTCGGGTGTTTGATGCTTTACGCTCCTGGATGTTACGCAAAGGTTTCAACTACCGGACACTGTTTTGGCTGACCGGCGGTCTCGCCTTTGTGCTTTCACCCATTGCCGACAACCTCACCACCGCACTATTGATGTGTGCCGTGGTAACTAAAGTGGCAGAGGGCGATCAGCGGTTTATTAACGTCGCTTGTATCAATATTGTGGTGGCCGCCAATGCGGGGGGTGCATTTAGCCCCTTCGGCGACATTACCACTCTCATGGTGTGGCAAGCTGGCATGGTGGAGTTCCAGGAGTTCTTCATTCTGTTCTTCCCTGCCCTGGTCAATTTCCTAATACCCGCCTCCATCATGAGCCTGTTCATTAAGGACGAGAAACCCGCTAGCGTTTATGAAGATGTGTGGATGAAGCGGGGTGCCCGGCGCATTGTAGGGCTGTTTTTATTGACCATTATTACCGCCGTGCTGTGCCACGTAGTGCTCCACCTGCCGCCGGTGCTGGGTATGATGACCGGCCTGGGCTACTTGCAGTTCTTCGGCTACTACCTACGCCGTAGCCTACCCCGCTCGCTGGAGCGTAAGCGCGAGCGCTATAGCCGCCGTGGCGACAACAAGAAGCTTGAGCAGTTGGGTAGCGTGGTGCCGTTTGATGTCTTCAACCGCGTGGCACGTGCCGAGTGGGATACATTGCTGTTCTTCTACGGGGTAGTGATGTGCGTTGGCGGGCTTGGATTCATGGGCTATCTTGGCCTGTTGTCAGAAGCGCTCTACACCGGCTGGAACGCCACGGCAGCCAACATCACGCTGGGTATTGTATCAGCGGTCATCGACAACATTCCCGTTATGTTTGCGGTGCTCACGATGGAGCCCGATATGTCTCACGGCCAATGGCTGCTGATTACCTTAACCGCAGGCGTCGGGGGCAGCTTGCTGTCGATCGGTTCAGCGGCAGGGGTAGCGGTAATGGGCCAGGCAAGAGGTTCCTATACGTTTATGGGCCACTTACGTTGGTCGCCGGTCATTTTGCTTGGCTATATCGCCAGCATTTTGGTTCACATGTGGCTTAACGCTGAGAGCTTTGCGCTCTTCAGCTAATCGCATAAACGTAAGTTAGATAGACCTAACCTTTACCCCTTTTCAGCGTGCTGGAAAGGGGTTTTTATATAGCCGCTTAATAGCTTTCAAAAAGGTACTCAATCGGTGTCGGGCGGCCAAACAGGTAGCCTTGATAGCGGTAACAGCCATGGCCTCTTAGCCAATCAAGCTGTTCTTTTTTCTCTACCCCTTCTGCGACCACGGTTAAGCCTAAACTCACGGCAAGCAGTATCGTCGTATCCACGATCGCCGCATCTGTCTTGTCAGTGAGCAGTTCGCGAATAAACGATTGATCAATCTTTAGCTCATCTAGCGGTAAGCGCTTTAGGTAGCTCAGCGATGAGTAACCAGTGCCAAAGTCATCCAGTGCAAAGCGAACCCCTCTAGCGCGGAGTTTCAACATCGTATTGCGCACCCTGACTGGCTCGCACATCAGCAGGCTCTCCGTTACTTCCAGCACCAACCGGCTTGGCGGTGCCAGCGTCTCTGCTAATAAAGCCTCTACGTCATGCACGAAGTCGGGTTGCTGAAACTGAACAGAACTCACATTAACGGAAATACTTAAGGTGGCGTAGGTCGCTTGATGGGACCACTTTGCCAATTGCTCGCAGGCCGACCTAAGCACCCAATAACCGATGGGCACAATGAGCCTATTCTCCTCTGCCAGAGGTATAAACGTCGCGGGGGAGACCCAGCCACGCTGGGGGTGATACCAGCGTAATAATGCTTCAACCCCCGTGGTCACGCCCTGATGGTCGACCTGCACCTGATAGTGCAGAGCCAACTCATTGCGCTCAAGGGCCTTATGCAGGTCAGCTTCCAGGCTTGCCCTTTCCAGTACGCTGGTCTGCATATCGGCGTTAAAAAAGCACAGCGTGTTGCCGCCAGCCCTCTTCGCCTGCTGCAAGGCCATATCCGCTTGTTGCAGCACGCTATCCATGCTGTGTTCGCGCCCGGCAAACAGTGCAATGCCAATACTGGCGCTAATGGGTAACGAATGACCGCCTCTCACTTGAGCGATGGTTTCCAATAGCTGGCGGGAGACACGTTCAGCTTTTCGGACGGCCTCGGTCTGCGGCTCGCCCAGGTTATTCAGCAGTACCACAAATTCATCACTACTAAAGCGTGCCAGCGTGGCCTCTGGCTCTAGCCGCTGTCGTAGCTGTTCAGCAACGTTAATCAACAGTTGATCACCACTCTCATGACCCTGGATGTCGTTCACTAAGCGAAAGTTATCCAGATCGATCACCAACACAGCGCTATAAGACGCTGACCACTCATCATGATCGATCGCGGACGTTAACGAGTCCATCAGCATCCGACGGTTGGGCAGACCTGTCAGTGAGTCATAGAAGGCCAGATAGTAGGTGCGCGACTGCATTTCGAGGTAGTCAGTGAGTTCCGTCGAAATACCGCATAGAGAAGGGGGAGCACCGGGGGACATCGACAGCGGCATTTTGATCGATAAGAATGTTCTTACCTGGCTTTCACCTTGTAAGACGTTACTCTCCTCGACCGTTACTTTCTTGCCCGATGCCAATACGCTGCGATCAACCTGCTCCATTTCAGCAGCGCTGCCGGCATCAAAAAACTCAGCGTCGCACTTACCAATAACTTTGTCGGCTGGCAGACCAAATAAATCGCTGATACGGCGATTCACGTATTGATACTCTAAGGTCGGTGACTTGATATAAATAAAGGCATCGACACTATCCAAAATAGTCGCCAGCATCTCTTTATTGGTTTGCAGCAACGCCCTGTTATGTTGCATGCGGCGCTTGAGTAACAGATTGCCCAGCAGTGCTAAAAGCAGAAAAACGAGCAGCAAGGCGATTCCCCAGCGCCCCAAATAAGTGTCAATGCTGCGCAGCAGCTCTGCTGGCAGAGCTGCTGAAGTGGCGAAATGGTACATGGTAGTTATTACTGGCCAGGCATGGTTAACGGGCCAGCTCGCTCTACCACTCGCTGCCACGCGGAGTCTTGTTCGATACGCGATACAAAAGCGGCAATGGCAGAATACTGCTCTAACGACTGGACGGCCGCCACTGCCTGTAGCGGAAAGCTCATTTGAATATCCGCGCCACTAGGCCAGGGGCCGGCAAAATTACCGTTGGCTGATAAGTGCTGGTTTATAAAGGTGAGGTGCTGTTTCAACTGCGGTGCTAAAAAACGCTTACTCACCGTATCGCTAATGCCTTTCGCCAGCGGTTTAATCAGCCAGGGCGACTGCTTGGGAACTTGGCTAAACACAAGCTGCATCACCAGCAGTGGCATCAGTGAGCCTTCGGCATAATGTAGCCAGTAGCGGTAATCTACCCAAGCCCGCAAGTCACCGGGAGAAGGCTGACACCGCCCTTGCCCGTAGCGCTGTAACAGGTAGTCAATGATCGCGCCTGACTCAGCCACGGTGAGATCACCATCGGTAATGACCGGGGATTTACCAAGCGGGTGGATTTTTTTTAGCGAGTCGGGCGCTTGCTGTGTTTTGTCATCGCGTTGGTAAATTACCAGCTCATAGTCCAGTTCTAAGGCTTCTAATAGCCACAAAATCCGATGAGAACGAGACTTTTCCAAATGGTGAACGTGAATCATAAAAACTCCATGGGGCTGGGTTATACACCAGCATTGCACTGGCGACAGTTATCCATTACTGCAAGCACCTTCAGCTTAGTAGCACAAAGATCATCTTAATAGGATCAATATACTAAAGTTAGCACCATTACAGCGTTGAACCCCATGAAAGCATTAAACTAGTAAAAATTAATGAAAATTAACGATGTGCATGACGCCAGCGCGCCAGTAAATCCAGCGGCGACCACTTTCCTTGCAGCCAAGGTGCTAATAAGCGCGTCGAGAGCGGAATAAACACAAACACCATCACTGGCGTCAACATCAAGGTACTCACCATCACCCGCGGCACCAGCGCCCAATCGGCCAATACGCCGCCAAATACCCATTGGAAAAGCAACGAGATGGGGAAGAAAGCCAACCAAACAGCCACGGCTTGCTTCCAACGCGGCGGAGCGCTGTTTCCGTTGTTTTGAAACCACGTGTCCAGCCCAGTGGCACGGTGCTCTTGAGGCGCTTCATACAGCCCTTTTCCGCGCGCCAACCACGCATGGCGTGAGGCGGAGTGTTCCCAGGCGGCTAAGGTTTCGCTGCTGCTAAAGCGAAATATGATCTGATATTCATCGTCATCAGCGGGGGGTGCTAGTACGCCAGAGCCGAGGTAGCCAGCAAAATCAGCCGCCAGCTCGCGCCCTTCGTTTAGCCAACGATTAAAGTCGAAGTAGCGGCCGTGCTCAACGCGACGAGCCACCATCAATGTGACCGGTGAGGCAGACATGGTATATCTCCTAATATGTGGACAGCCAGCGCCGGGTAGGCAGGCTGCTTGCTTTCAGGCGGGTAAGCCTGAAAGTCCAATGCCACATTGTACAAGCAATGTTGATGCCATGCTGTGAATGTTACGTACTGGCGGTTAGTGCTAGGCGCTAGAACAAGGTGCGCCGGGTGATTTACCGCCCAGGAATCGGGTGGGGGCGTTCTCCTCGCTGGAAAGCACATACATGCTGGTAGATCTCTTTAGCACTGCGTATCGCATCCGCCTCTTGAGGATCAGGCTCTACGACCGGCCCTTGATACTCGCCTTCAGAGCGAAGAATGGCATCGACCTCAGTCCGGTAGCGATTCAGCAAGTGTTCTAAATTGATTCTTATGCGGTGGGTCTCCAGCCCAAACGCTTGGCGCTGATCCGTGCGTTTAAGTATGTCCAGAGGGCTGGTGGCCGCTTCACTTAAGCTTTCTAGCGTAGAGAGCACTAACTTTTCAGCACTGTTTAAATTGGGAATGACGTAATAAATGAGGTCATTCAGGATGATCGATGTTTCATCGCGGTGCATAGGCAAGCTCAACGTCCGGTTAAAGGATCAATACTAATAAATCGGCCCTGTTCAGAAAAACTTAATCGATAAATACCGCGCACACCATCGCGGCTAACCACACGACGAATCGCCTCGGCAGGAAAGATTACCCAGCGCCCATCCACGCTGCGGGTACGCACATTGGCAATGCGCCCCTCATAATGGGCTAAACACTCATCATAATTTAGATTGATGACGACATCGATGGTTAGCATAGGATGGTTAGCACAGATAGTAGGTCAGGGTTGAGATAGCGAAGCGCCCTGGTAATTAAAGTAGTAACAACATGAGTCGTTGAATGATTGCGCGACGAAACACATAGCGCTGACTTGCACTGTCGGCATCGCTCGCTAATACTTCATGGTATCCCAACTCGCACTGCGTCGGTAATAAACTATGGCCGTTTCTGCTATCAGCACCTCGTCTCTCACTGCGTGGGCATACCCTGCAGCAAATACGCACTCACCGCGTGTAGAGCAAGCGTCAAAGGAGCGCGCGCTTGACGAAGAGACAACTTCTAATAACGCCTCCAGCGACACCAGTACGCATAAAGAGAATAGCAGCGACGCAGCTGGCCCCAAGCGTGCTGACGGCACACCCATGGCGCCGGAAGAGATTCAGCAATTAGAACAGCTTAAGCAGACCGACCGCGAGGTACGCCAGCACGAGATGGCTCACCAAGTCGCAGGTGGCGCCTATACCGGCGGCGCTAGCTACGACTATGACGTTGGCCCCGATGGCAAGCGCTACGCAGTGGCAGGCGAGGTGCCGATCGATTACGGCCCGGTGCCCAATGATCCCCAAGCGACTATCGAAAAAATGCAGACCGTGATCGCCGCTGCGATGGCCCCTGCCGACCCTTCTCCCAAAGACCATCAAGTGGCCGCTCAAGCACGCCAATATTTACTTGAAGCGAAGTTAGAAGCGGCCATGCAGCGTAGTGAAATGGAGCAAGCCCGCAGTGCTGGTGCCGCTGATTCGTCAGAAACTACGTTGTCGGAAACTACTTGGCCGGAAACTACAGCTGAGCCAATCGCTGAAGAACCCACTGCTAAAGAGCAGGCCGCTTAACAGGCTGACTGAGCCAGCGAATTCCAGTCCGCACGCATTGGCCAATCCGCAAGCCAAGCTGGCAGGGCTTCAGCAGGCATTGGGCGGGCAATACCATAACCCTGCGCCAACTCGCAGCCCAGCGCCATTAACGCTTTTGCATGTTCAAGCGTTTCCACGCCTTCGGCCAGCATGGGTCGCCTAAAGCGATTAGCCATATAAATCACGCTCTCCACAATCGCCATATCGTCTTGGTCGCTGAGCATGTCGCGTACAAAGCTCTGATCAATTTTGATCAGGTTGACCGGCAGTTGACGCAAGTGGGTTAACGACGAAAACCCGGTGCCAAAGTCATCAATAGCGAAGCTTACGCCTAGCCCGAATTTCTCACGGGGTATAAAAGAAAGCGGCTGAAAGTGTTATTATTTCAGGACGTTACACCAGAAAAAAACACCAACAGCCGCTATCCAAAATGGTACCTGAAAAACTGACCTTCTCGCCACTCTCTCGCCGTCAAATTGAAGCCGATTTTTCCGGCGGTCACATCACCTCCGATGCCGGACTGTTTTTGCTGCGCGAGGTCGATAAACAACATCGCCTGACTCGCCGACTAGCCTCGGTACTTCACGATCCCCGGGATCCAGAACAGATTCGCCACCGGCTAGACACCATGGTTCGTCAACGGGTATTTGGCGTGGCCGCTGGATACGAAGACCTGAACGATCATGAAGCCCTTCGCTTTGATCAAGCGCTGCAAACGGCGGTTGGCCAGGACGACTCCTTGGCAGGCAAGTCCACGCTGTGCCGGATGGAGCAGCAGGCGGATCGGCAGGCGATAGTGAAGGCCCATCAACTACTTTGGCACCACTTCATCGAGCAGCACGAGGAGCCACCGGCGGAAATTGTGTTGGACTTTGACGGTACCGATATCCCGGTTCACGGCGAGCAGCCGGGCAAGTTCTTCAACGGCTACTACGACCACCATTGCTACTTCCCGCTGTATGTCTTCTGTGGCCGCCATCTGCTAGTGAGCTATCTGCGTACCAGTGACCACAGCGACAGCCATCACAGCTGGGCCATCCTGGCGTTACTGGTGCGCTTTATTCGCCAGTACTGGCCCGATACGCGCCTTGTGTTACGAGGTGATAGTCACTTTTGTCGCTCCCGGATGCTCAACTGGTGCGATCGGCATCACGTTGACTATATCGTGGGTATCGGCAAGAACAGTCGGCTGCTCAAGGAAGTGGATGTGCCCATGATGCTGGTGCGCAAGACCCAATGGCAGGTGGGAGGGAAAGTGGCAGAGACGTTCCGCTTCCAATATCAAGCACACGCCTGGAAGTATCCACGCTGGGTGGTGGCCCGTCTGGAAGAAGGCGAACTGGGCTCTAATCCCCGGTTTATCATTAGTTCCCGTTATGACGACGGCTTCAAGCTCTACTACGAGCAGTACTGCGCTCGGGGCGACATGGAGAACCGGATTAAAGATCAACAGCTGAGCCTGTTTGCTGATCGTACCTCCAGCACGCACTGGTGGGCCAATCAGTGGCGTCTGATCTTATCGGGCTTTGCCTATACGCTGTTCGAGCGATTACGAACACACCTGAAAAAGACGCCCTTCGCGCGTATGAGCCCGAGCAATCTGCGGCTCAAGCTGATCAAGGTGGGGGCCGTCATTATCCGCAACACCCGGCGAATCCGTGTGTTGATGAGTGACAGTTACCCCTATAAAGCGGAACTATCCGATCTCGTCAGGCGGTTGGTGCCGAGCTGAATGCTCGGGCGCCCCCGGCCCGACGCAATGGGGGAAAGGGGGAAGTGTGTCTGAACGACGGGGAGTGGTTAAAAAGTAGGCAATTTAAGCCGTGCCAACAGTTTTTTAGTGGCATTCCGTCTTGGGTGCAGTACTTGCTGAGGTGCTATGAGAAATCCGGGCTAGCGCCTGACAGAGCGACATATTGTGCAGCGCGGCCTGAACATCATGCATCGCGGCGCTCTCAAGCACCTCGAGCTTTAGCATTGATGGCGGCACATCAGGGTGGCATGCCAATAGCTCGGCTAAACGTTGGCTAAAGCTACTCACTAACAGATGCGTAGGGCTGATATTCACATTGATGGGCAGCGCGATGCCTTGGGCATGCCATTCCGTTAATTGGCAAAGTGCCCGCTCAATGACCCACTCGCCTAAACTTACTTCTAGCGGGGTGGTATCAATGATGGGTAAAAACTGGCCAGGGGCAAGCAATCCTTCTTCAGGGTGCTGCCAACGAATCAGCGCCTCGACCCCGACTACTTTGCCACTGCGCATATCGACCTGGGGCTGATAGTAAAGACACAGCTCATTATGATTGAGTCCATCAATAAACCGCTGACGCTGCTCATGGCGCACCTGCAGCAAACGGTCATGGTTAGGATCAAACAAGTGGAACGTATCGCGACCGCGCTGTTTAGCGCGATACATTGCCTGGTTGGCATGGCGCAACAATACATCGCCCTGAACGTGATCATTCGGGTAGCGCGTCACCCCTAAGCTTGCCGTCAGATGAATACTCTGGCCATCAACCATAAGTGGCTGGCGAATGGAGGCTAACAACTTCTCAAAAAAATCTTCGTCTACGCCATGGTGGAGTAACAGCACAAACTCGTCGCCGCCCACCCGCGCCAGTACATCATCACCGAACAGTAGATGGCTTATGCGCTGTGAAAATGAGGAAAGCAGCGCATCGCCCACCGACGTACCAAGCCGATCATTAATGTTTTTAAAGAAATCGATATCCAGCGAGCATACCGCCAACGGCAGCTGCTTAGCCTCTGCGTGCTGCATAGATTCCTGGATCAATTGCGTCAGCAACTGCAGATTGGGTAACCCTGTTAACGCGTCAAAATAGACTTCTCGATTAAGATGGCGCGCATGCGCCGGAATGGCCGAAAGGTCAGCAAGCACAATCACATGGTGGTCGATTGCACCGTGCTCATCGCGCACGCGATTAATCGACATCATGCCAGGGTAAAACTGGCCGTCGTGGCTGCGATAGCTCACTTGGCTTTTACTACGATCCCGCAATTGTAATTCTTCACGCATCAAGCGCGTTGTACGGCTATCATCCAACGGTAAAATACTAAACGCTTCAGGCGTTTTGCCTTGCACATCACCCAGTATCATCCCCGTTAACTCACAAAAAGCGGGGTTCACTTCCACTACCCGGTTTTCCGCATCGGTAATAATGATCGCTTCATTGGCGTAGCAAAAGGCGGATTCAACAGGAGACGCGGTATTGCTAACGGACGCCGTCGGCATCGCATTAGAGCGGGGAAGTGGGGATGTGGGCTCAGAGGGCTGTTGAGACAAAGACTGTTCCTTTTGTAGATTCAAGGATTGATACATATGTCTCTGCTCTCCTCGTCCATCATCTGTTATCGATAGTTTGTTCTAGATAGATAGTATCGTAGATAGGCTATATTAAATCTACTTCGCCACATCTCCTTCGAATAAGGATCGATATTAACACCGTCTTACTGCTTAGGCTCTTTGAACGACACAATACATTATCGACGGCAGGAGCAATAACTTAAGGGGCAGGACTGGCAGCGCCCAAAAGAGCGGCTGCCAGTCGTCATGACACTAGCTATATGCAACAGACATTGCGAGACGGCTTTCTTGCGGGTAGCTATCACTCACTTGGTAACGACTCATTTGGCGAGTCATATCGTCGGCCTGCTCATCAAGCGAGCGGCTCGCTGCCGCGACTTCCTCCACTAGCGACGCATTTTGCTGAGTGACGTCCTCTAGCTGAGCCATGGCTCGATTAATTTGCTCGATCCCTGCCGACTGCTCGTGTGTGGCAGAGACCATTTCATCCATTAAGTGAGCCATTTGCTCAACGCGCTGAGCAATGTGCCCCAGGGTTTCATTCGTCGAGTTGACCAGCGTTTCGCCTTCCGCAATCTTCGCTACATTATTGTCGATCAACTGGCGAATTTGATTGGCTTCCTCTGTGCTGCGGCTAGCCAGTTTACGCACTTCATCAGCGACCACCGCAAAGCCACGCCCATGCTCACCCGCACGCGCGGCTTCAACCGATGCATTGAGCGCCAGCAAATTGGTTTGGAAAGAGATATTGTCGATAGTCCCGACAATGCTGGTCACCTGTTCGTTCGCTTGCAAGATAAGCTGCATTGCCTGCTGAGCTTGTGAAGCCACTAGGCTTGCTTCCTTAGCTTGGTGAGCCACATCATCGGTCATCTGCTGGGCTTGCTTTGCATTATCAGCGCTTTGACGTACCGTCGCAGTAATTTGCTCCATACTTGATGCGGTTTGTACCAGCGAGGCGGACTGCTCTTCCGTTCTCTGCGCTAGATCCTGATTTCCCTGAGCAATCTGATTACTGGCCACCGCCACTGACTGTGCGTTGCGGGTGATATCAGCGACTAGCGTCTCGGTCGTTGCCGAGGACTCATTGAAGGCTTGATAGAGCTGGGAAAGCTCATCGCTCCCAGGGACGATTAATCGCTGGGTTAAATCATTATCGCGGGTGGCGATGCTACATAGCGCTTGGCTCAATGGCGTCGTAATCGCACGCACGATCAGTATAGCGGTGATGATCGCCAATAAACTCGCGACCAGCGCAATCACCGCATATAACCAAAGCGCCTGCTGCGCTGCCTGACGTAGCGTCACTGTCTCGGTTACCACCGCGTTAACCACTTGATCTTCTAATGCTTTCAAGCGGCCAATTTTTACCGTCTGCCACTCAAACCACTCTTCCGGATCGACGCCATAGCCACCTTCACTGGCTTGGCTGATCGCCAGCTCACGCCGCTCCATCAACCGATCGATCTCAACACCGCTTAACGCTAGGTCAAGCTGCTGGCGACTTTGCTCCCCTGCCAGAACGCGAAAACCATCCAGAAAAGCCTGCTCTTCGCCAAGCAGTGATAAAAAACGCCGCAGCATATCCGGTGGCATCCCATCTGCTGCAAACGTATTGGCCAGCAGCGCCCGCTCAATGCCAGCCAGGTCTTTAGCTTCCAGAAGTTGATAATACGCACTCAATTGGCGGGTAATATCACCCTCGCGAGTGAGGTGTGCCAACGAGCCCACAAAGGCCATTAGCTGACCGTTAATGCCGGTATAGTGACCTAATGCCTCGCCCGTCGTGACCTCTAACGCACTAACGCGTTCACGCAGTGCTGCCTGACGCTGCCAACGCTCATCAATCTCACGCAGTTGCTGCTGAACAGCAGGCGTCAGGAGCGCTTGATCCAGAGAGGCCTGCTGAGCTTGAAACGCGTTGACGGCATCATCGGTCTTGGGCCGCTGCTCGCGCAGCCGGTTACCAAATGCCTCGCCCTCGCTGCCCAGAAAGCCCGCTGTCATACCGCGTTCAAGCTGCATTTGGTGAACGGCATCCCCCGCTCGCTGGGCGAGCTCGGTCATCGTGTGAAGGCGGTCAAACTCTTGCAGTGCTGTACGGCGCTCCATGATGCCCTGAGCCGCGAACCACGCCAGCGCGAGCAAGGGTAGCAGTAGCACACAGGCAAATTTAAACCGCATTGGAATGCGGTTAACGATATTTTTCATTGCTTAGCCTCAGACTGATAACGTGTCAGGTAGGTAAGCGGCGTACTCAATTATTAGTATTCGCGTCGTGTAACGCGTGTATGTGAGTTTGCCGCACTCAGCCACTTAATTAAATGTATTTGCGACGTTTGTATTACACCGCAAAACATGGCGCAGTATAAGGGGCTAAGCGCTGCATTTATTGATGGCGGTCATAGGAAAGCGAGGATAGTTAGGAAAGCGCAAGATGGGACGGGAGTGACGGGCGGCGCCCAAAAAGCATGCCTAGCCGCCCATGGTTAACGGTAATGATTAACGACCAATCCACTCAATAAAGGTCGTCTCACCAAGCAAGTGGCGCTCATGGCGCACACGGCTTAGCGCCGCGTAGGGCAAATCCATCGCCAGCACCCGCGAAAGCGGCTGCTCAATAACTTGGCGCAGTAGTCCATTGCAGACAAATAGATGCGCCACGACCAGCACATGCTTACCGGGCGGACTGATTAACAGCTGCTGCCATACCTCAGCGAGGCGCGCATCAAAGGCCTGTATCGTTTCGCCGTCTGGCGGTGACACCGTTGTTGGGTCATACCAAAACGCACTCATTCGTTCGGTGCCCTCTTCCGCAAACACCTGGGCGTGGGTTTTACCCTCCCACTGCCCCAAATGCAGCTCGGCTAGGTCATCCTCTACCTGAACGGGTAGATCAAACTCTTCGCCCAGCCACAGCGCAAACTCACGACAGCGTGTTAATGGCGAGGTGACAATCGCATCATAAGGCAGATGGCCTTCGACCGTATGGCGCATAACGGCATCGGTCACCTGCTGCCAACCCGTCTCACTCAGTGGGTGATCGGTGGAGCCGCGTAGCATACGTCCTCCCACCGGTTCACCGTGGCGCAATAAATCAATGGTGGTGATCTCCGCATCGGGAAAACGCATACTCAGCCCTCGTTTATTGATGCCACTGTCGATTAAATAATCGCGTGACGCACACGCGCGGAAACCCACTCGGACACCAGCACGGTAGCGAAAATCATAATGAAAATAACGCTGACCTGGTCCCAGGCGAGGCTGTTGATCGAGGCATTTAACTGCAAACCGATCCCGCCTGCGCCGACCAACCCTAACACCGTCGATTCGCGGATATTGATATCCCAGCGATAGACGCTAATACCGGCAAAGGCAGGCATGACTTGCGGCAACACGCCATAGTTCATCACCTGTAGGCGGCTTGCCCCGGTCGCGCTTATCGCCTCGACGGGCGTCGGATGGATCTCTTCGATCGCCTCATAAAGCAGCTTGCCGACAAAGCCAATCGAGCGCAGGGCGATGGCGATAATCCCCGCCAACACGCCAGGGCCGAGAATGGTGACTAGCAGCATCGCCCAGATCAGCGAGTTGATCGAGCGGGATGAGACAATGATCATCAGCGCCAGACTGCGCACCAGCGGGTGCGGCGTGGTATTACGTGCGGCCATAAACGCCACGGGAAACGCCATCATAATGCCAATGGCAGTGCCCAGGGTGGCGATGTTAATGGTGTCCCACATGGGCTTCCAGAGCACATTGGCGTAGCCCCACTCCGGCGGCGTCATGCGGCTGATCAGGTCCGCCCCTTGGCGTCCAGCGTCTTCGACAAACACCCACATGGTATTGTCGGAAATCATCTTCCAGCAGAGCAGAAAGAGACTGACACCCGCCAGCCAAGCCAGGTACTGCAGCCATTGGGCGCGGGTGGTGCGCCGCCGCCAAACCGGCAGACCCTGGGTGTTAGTAGATACTGGCATCGCGATTCTCCAAATATAACAGGCCAGGGGCGGCTAATAAGCGCTCACTGGGTCCAGCGGCGGACATGGCTCGAGCTGTACTCGCACAGCAACACGATGGCGATAATGATCAGCAAAATAGCGGCAGAGGTATCGTACTCATAGCGACTCAGCGAGGTGTTCAACGTGGCGCCAATGCCGCCCGCGCCCACAATGCCAATCACCGACGACTCACGAAAATTGATATCCAGCCGGTAAACCGAAAGCCCAATCAAGCGCGGCATGACCTGGGGCTGAACCGCATGGTTCATGGTTTGCCACCAGCTTGCCCCCGTTGCCCGCACGGCTTCCACCTGGCGCCAGTCCAGGTCTTCGATGTCTTCCGCTAACAGCTTGGCCATGAAGCCAATCGTCGCAAAGGCCAGGGTGATCATCCCCGCCAGCGGCCCAAAGCCAAACATGACCACAAACAGAATCGCGATAATGATTTCTTGAAACGTCCGCGAAACGGCAATGATCGCGCGACATATAAAGTAGATCGGTAGCGGCGAAATGTTCCTCGCGGCGCCCAGGCCCACCGGGATCGCCAACAGCACGCCTACTACCGTGGAGGTCAGCGTCATGGTCAAACTTTCCAGCAGCCCCGCCACGATGTCGTCGTAGCGGCTAACAAAATCAGGCTGCATAAAGGCGCCCAAGAAGTTAACCGCCCGCCCCGCGCCTTCGGCTACCCGCGCCCAGTTCACTTCGACCGAGGCGAGCGCCAGCACTACGTAAATCACCGCACCTACGGCCAACCCCCAACGCAAGCGCGGGCTTTCAATCAACGGCAGACGCCGCCACTGGCCCCGCTGGGCCGCCTGCTGACGTGCTTGCCCCTGTGATAGCCGTGTTTCTGCCCGTTCGCTCATCGAGCACTCCCGGCTGCCATCGTCGGCAGGTCGCGCTGGTATGAAGTCGTTTCCGAGTCATCGGCCTCGTCATCCAGCGGCTCGGGGGTGGTATCCCAATCCTCTTCGCCATAAATGGTCGTGAGCATTTCGCTAGTGAGTTCACTCGGCAGTCCATCAAAGACGATTTGCCCAGCGCGCAGGCCGACAATCCGGTCGGCAAATTGCTGCGCCAAGGCCACATCATGAATATTGATGATTGCCGCCAAGTCGCGCTCAGCGCATAGCTCGCGAATCAAGCGCATGATCTGGCGCGACGTTTTCGGGTCGAGGCTGGCGGTTGGCTCGTCAACCAGCAGTAGCTTGGGGCTTTGTAAAAGCGCCCGGGCGATGCCCACGCGCTGGCGCTGGCCGCCGGAAAGCGCATCAGCGCGCTTATCGATGGCGTGAGGCAGCCCTACCCGCTCGAGTAGTCGAAAGGCTTCGACGACCGCTTCCTGTGGGTAGCGACGTAAAAAACTGCGCCAAAAACCCACATAGCCGAGCTGGCCGGAGAGTACGTTTTCCATCACGGTGAGCCGGTCTACCAGGGCATACTCCTGGAAAATCATCCCCATTGAGCGGCGCGCGTGGCGAAGCTTATGACCTGAGAGCCTGGTCAGTTCCGTGCCTTCCAGGCGAATGCTGCCCTGGGTGGGCTCCACTAACCGATTCACGCAGCGAATGAGGGTGCTTTTACCCGCGCCGGATGGCCCAATCAGCGCCATTACCTGGCCTTTGGGCAGCGTGAGTTCAATGTCCGTCAGCGCCCGATCCCCGGTGGGGTAACGCTTGCCAACGCCGCTTAGTGTCAACATTTTCCCGCCTCGTTTTTATAGCGAAACGGCCAGAAAGGGATGCCTTCCTGGCCGTGCAGTACCGTTTACCTTAACGATCAGTCACAGTCGTAAGTCACACCGTTAGCATCGGCAATGGTGCGAATGACCGACCAGTTTTCCTGATAAGTAATCGGAATGAACTGCGCTTCACCGGAGTTGGCGAATTCCGCTTCCAGCGGGGTACCTGCCCAGTCATAGCTGAAGAACGCATCCTGAATTTTCTCGGCAAGTTCCGGGTTCAGGTTATTCGCCAGCCCGTAAGCGGTGGTGGGGAAGGTATCGGAGGTGTAGATCACTTCGTAATCGCCCTCTGCCACAACATCACGTGCCAGCATGCGGCGTGCCACTGAGTTGGCGATGGCAGCGGCATCGTAGTCTTCGTTCACAACACCTAAGATGGAGTTGTCGTGGGAGCCAGAAAAGGCGGTTTCAAAATCTTCGCCCGCTTCCATGCCGTACTCGGAGCGCAGCAGTGCGGAGGGCGCGCGAAAACCAGAGTTAGAGGTCTCAGAGGTAAAGGCTAGCTGGCGTCCTTCCAGGTCTTCAACGGTCTCGATGCCGCTGCCAGGATAAGTGATGATCTCCATTTCGTAGCCAAAGCTACCGTCCTCGGCCGCCATCATGGCAAACGGGCGGAAACCACCGCAGTTGACCGCGACCGGTACACCACCGGTGTTAAAACCGGCGACGTGCAAACGGCCAGCGCGCAGTGCTTCCTGCTGGGCGGCGTTGGACTGCACGGGGAAGAACTGAACTTCTTTACCGGTTGCTTCGCTTAGGTGCTCCAGGAAGTCAGACCACACGTCGGCGTAAACCGCCGGATCTTCCACTGGCGTGTAGGCGAACACGAGCGTATCGGGATCGGCCCACTGTGACTCATCGCTAGGCGCATCAGCGATCATATCGCCATCGTTATCGACATAACGCGATGAAAGATCCGCTGAGGCATTCACCGCGACCAACGCAAAAGCGCTGGCAACGGCGGCGCTGATCAATGTGCGGGGAAGCGCATGGGCTAGTGAGGAGATCTGCATGGGGCACCTAACGTGTTGTTAAAAGATAGCCACAATCCTGACCATTTCAGATGACAACGACGGGGCATTTATATGACCGCTTGGTGACGATTTTGCTAACGTAACATGACATTGGCGCTTTACTGGCTAACGCAGCTACCGCGACGCTCAACAAACAGGCTGTTACCAGGAATTTTTTTGGCTTGATGCTTCAGTTCAGACAGCTCAGCGGCAATATCCAGCGCTCTGCAAGTAGCTGTATCGGTGACAGGTTTTACTGCAATCGACACGCTGACAAAGGGGAAAAACGTCACGCTATTTTGTCGGCTTTCAGTCTGAATCCCGCCTTTCAGCCGGTCCGCTTCTTCATAGAAACCGGGGGCCATCACTTCAAATGAGCGCAGGATTTGGCCGCAAACGCTTTCCCAATGGCTGTGCGGTAGCAACATCATAAAATCATCACCGCCAATATGGCCGATAAAGCCACCAGCGCTTTCTACCTGGGCCTGCAGCAGCCGCGATAGCGAAATAATCACCTGATCGCCCCGGGCATAGCCGTAAGCATCGTTAAACGCTTTAAAATTATCCAAATCGACATAAGCGGCGGCAAAGCCCTGCTCGGCGGCTAAATAAGCGACCAGCGTTTCGTTAATCAGGATATTGCCTGGCAAGCCGGTCAACGGATTGGCATGGCGCGCGTGGCGCACCTGAATCGCGGTGATTTCACGCAAAAGGTCAACGATATTACCCATGCCCACGTAATCACCTTCATCATTGGTGATCACAAAGTCTTCCTGCTCAATATCGTGGCTATCGGTCAGTTGCTGGCTCAACACCTCAAGCGGGGTATCTGCTTCAGCCACCAGCATGCGTACATCGGCCACGTCCAATACGCAGCGTTTGGCATACAGCGCATGGCTATAAGGGTTGGTGAACAGGGTTAAAAAAGCATTGCGACGCACCACTGCCACGGGCTTACCGTCCTCCAATACGGCCACACAGCGTAAGCTGGGTTGGCGGCGAAACCGCTCGGAGATGAGTGGCACTGCGCAGTCAGTGGTGATGGCCTCAATCGTGCGCAAAATCGAGCGCGCAGTGCGGCCAGCAGGGCTTTTTAACTGGGTTGTCGCGGGCAGCACCATGTTGAGCTGTAAAGGCGGCTGCGGGCTTGGCCGAGCAAAATAGAAGCCTTGCAGTAGCGCGAGCCCACGGTCGAGTTCCCACAAGCAGAGATGCTCCGCCGCAGTCTCCACGCCTTCGGCTATTAGCTGGCAATCCAGGCTACGCGCCACATCAAGAATCGAGCGGAGAAATTCGCGCTTCGCAGGCTCCTGATCAATCCCTGAGATAAAGTGCCGATCAAGCTTGACGAAATCGGGCCGCAGTTCTGACCAGTGGCGCAGGCTTGAGTGCCCTGCCCCCAAATCGTCCAGCGCCACCTGAAAGCCCATGTCACGGTAATGATCCACCGCTTGGCGCATTAGCTCATAGTCATGAATCGGCACATGCTCGGTGAGCTCAATCACTACTCGCTCTGGGGGAAGGCCGCTCTCGCGAATGAAGCCCAGCGTTAAGCCTTCGCGAAAATCACGCTCAACGATGGTTAACGGCATGACGTTAAGAAATAGCAGGCCGGGCAGTTCAAGTTCGGCAAAGCGTTGAATCGCCAAGCGTCGGCAGAGTAAATCTAACTCCACTAGCTGCCCTGCCTGGGTGGCCACATCAAACAGCCGTAACGGCGAGTGCAGCGGTGACGTTTTGGGGCCACGAATCAGTGCTTCGTAGCCATAAATCGCCTGCTGGTTGGCATCCACAATGGGCTGAAAGAGCACCTGCAGCTCTTCGGTCGCAATAATTTGATTAAGCCACTGCGCTTCTTGTGCGGTCATTTGCCTACTGTCCTATTCATCAGCCCCCGTTTACCTTCACAAGGCAGCCGGGTACTGATGTGCAGCCTTCCCTAGCGGTGATTGGTAAGCTGCAAGCATGCGTCATTTTCGTGACGCTATCATGACAAATGACTAATCAGGCAGTGAACACCCAACCGCTTTGAACGACAGACGCTATTTACTGAAGAGGCTTTTCGGGCGGCGGAAAGACCACATCGCAGCCATCAGCATCCAGCTGGCGAATATCAATCGGGTGCCCTTTTTCGTCCAGCGTTACCAAGCCAATGCCGCTGGCGTTCCAGAGCCGTTCGCCCGCGCTGGCGCGGTCGGGGTCTCGGGGGTGAACGCTCAGTTTGCGACGCTTGGTAAACCAGTTGAGTGGCGACAACGGCGCATATAACCAGCGGTTCAACCGATCAAAGGTATTGAGCAGAGTGGTGGGAAAGGTGTTTTTAATCCCACTCGACGTGATTTGCCATAGGTGGGGGGAACGCCGCTGATGACGAACCACGATGTCGTAGACAAACGAGTAGTGCACATCGCCCGACAAGATCACGTAGTTGCCGGGGGTTTTGGAGTGTTGCCATATTTGCAGCAGCGTATTGGCCGCCCCGCGATGGGCCATCCAGTTCTCAGCATCGACCACTAATGGCTTACCCACCGCGGTAAAGATTCTTTGAATACTCTCAATCAATTTGACGCCAAACATCGGGGCGGGCGAAATGATCACCGCGCTTTTGGCCCCCATTAGCGCTTGTTGCATCTCCATCAGCGCTTCCCAATCCATCAGCCCAGAAGGGTGATTAAGATTGCGCTCGCTGCGCCAACGGCGGGTTCGGGTATCCAGCACGATTAAGGTAGGCGTACCCGGCACTTGAAACTCCCAGCCCTGAAAACGCAGTAGCCGCTCAATGAAGCCATCTTGCTCGGCGCATACCAGCGGCTGGCTGCCATCACCCAGCAGCGTCGAGGCGTGATGGGTTAATGGATTGAGCTTATCAGGGTCATTCCCCCAGGCCTGACAGAGCAAATAGGCCACCAGGGCGTTACCGATAATGCGCTTCGAGAACGGATGGCCGTAAGCGGCGAGCTCCCAGTCAGCGGAAAGGTTCCAGTCATCGGTCACATCGTGGTCATCGAAGATCATCAGGCTGGGTAAGTGCGCCATTAACCGCGCGCACTGCGGCAAACCAGCCACGAAGCTGTCTATCACCGCCTGCTCCTGACGATAGAGCTCGGCATTTTTTTGATCTAAAGCAGGCGCGTCGAACGTCATCACTCGCCAGGGCTCGGGGGACC
This sequence comes from Vreelandella arctica, assembly GCF_037070215.1. Taxonomy (NCBI): domain Bacteria; kingdom Pseudomonadati; phylum Pseudomonadota; class Gammaproteobacteria; order Oceanospirillales; family Halomonadaceae; genus Vreelandella; species Vreelandella arctica. The sequence goes on from NZ_JBANSN010000006.1 coordinate 107,900, forward strand.
ATACCAAGCAGTACATGGCGAGCATTTCAGCCAGTGTCATTAAATGGTTCTGCGCATTCGCCGACGTAAAGACCGGCTTCTTGACGCCGCTAAAAAAGCGCTTGCGTAGCGCCACATTCTTGGTCACATCCGGCAGCAACTCAGCGCGCTGATAGTAACTATCGGGCGAGTCGTAGAGGGCTTGGCTATCGTCCACCGTGGCGCCTTCCAGCCACTCATCCACCAACCCTAGCCGCGCTATGAGCGCATGCACGGCGCGCAGCATAGGGCCGGCTACATCATCAGCATAAATTTGATCACCGGTCATCAGCAGCCAAGCGGGCCACTCTGCCGGGGCGTCTTGCTGCTCGGCGAGCCAGCTATCGGCGCGCACCAAACCATCGTCACTGTCGTGATGGGGTTTGCGGCAGGAACCATGCATAAGCCGGTGATGCCGCGAGGCAATCACAAAGGCGGGATAAGCGGCGCCGTCATAACATAGCCATGGCGCCCATTCGGGCAATGAGCGCCAATTACCCGTTGTCGTTTCAACTTGCAGGTCATACTCGATGCGCTCATCGCAGGGCAGCGGTGAATCCAGATCAATATCAATTAGATAGATAAAGGCGCGCTGGCCGATAGGAATGCACTGCTGATGATGCGCCAAACCAATCGACGCGGCATTACTCTGCCCAGGCCGCAGTATTAGCGTCATATTTAATCGCCGAGTGGCGACCATCCAAAGTACCAGCCGAGTCGTGCTGATGCGTCTTAATAAGGGGCCGGCTAATATATCGGGCAGCGTATCAGTGCCATTCATCCAATGAAGTCTCCGTTATCCATGCGCCACCACAGGCAGCTCGACGACTACCTCTAACCCGCCGGTGCTGGCGCGAGTAAGATGCATTTGGCCGCTATACAGGGCGACAAGATCGGTCACAATGGCCAGCCCCAGGCCACTGCCAGAGCGGTGCTCATCTAACCGTTGACCACGCTGAACCGCCTGCTGGCACTCTGCCTCCGACATGCCAGGGCCGTTATCGCTAACGGTTAAAATCAACTTCTGACCGTCAATTTTCACGTTAAGCTGCACCTCGCTATGCGCCCAGCGCAGCGCATTATCCATCAAGTTACCCACCAGCTCTTGGATATCTTGCTCATCCATGTGCACTCTGATTTTCTGGCCCCAGGTTTGGCGCAGCACAATGCCGCGCCGCTGGGCAAGCCTGGAGAGTCCATTAAGTAGCGGTGTTAGCGTAGGGTGTAGATCAATAGGTGCAAAGCGCACGCCTTCACCCGCCGCGGAGGCTCGGGCCAAGTGATGACGTACCGCGCTATCCAAGCGTTCCAACTCTACCGCCCAGGCGGCACGGTTCGCTTCTGGAAGCTGGCGAAGCTGCAGGCGCATCACACTCAGCGGTGTTTTCAACGCATGGGCAAGATTGCCCGCGGTATGGCGTCCGCGCTCGATTAAGCGCTGATCGCGTGCCAACACCGCGTTCATTGAGGCCGCCAGTGTCGCTAACTCTTCCGGCAAGCGGGTATCTAACTGTTCGCTGCGGCCCTGTTCCACATCATGAAGATTGGCGTGCATGCGGCGCAGCGGCGCTAACCCCCAGCGAACTTGCAGTGCTAACACGCCGAGTAGCAACACGCCCAAGCCGATCAACCCGCCCCACAACAGATATTGGAATTCACGGATATCGTTGGTGAGCACATCGTCTCGGGCGGCCACGCTAATATGTAGCGGTTCCTCTAACGGGGCCAGGTAGATATCGCGCTCCACCACGCGCAGCGATTGCCCCCGCGGGCCGATTAATGAGCGCGCACTGAGGTTTTCATTCTCCACCACTGGCAGGCGTTGATCCCATAGTGAGCGAGAGGCCAGGGTATGTTGCCCGCCATCGGTGATTTGCCAGTACCAGCCGGAGTAGACATTCTCAAAACGCGGGTCGCCCAGCGCCCGGTCGTGGACAAGCTGCTGCGCTAAACGGTCATAAGTCACGCCCGCCATGATGACATTAAGCGTCGCGCCAAGACGATCATCAAAGGCCTGAGTGGCCGAGGTATGGTAATGGTGAGAAAGTAGCGTGCCAGCGATAGGCAGGGCCAGCCCCACCATCACTAATACGGCCAGCAATAGCCGCAGGCTGATGGAACGCCGCGCCCAACGACCCCGCCAAGCCGTTTTGGCTTGACTCATTCGCTGCCAGGCTCTTCTGCTAACAGCCGATAACCCTGGCCCCGCTGAGTGGCAATTCGCCAACTGCCCAACTTACGGCGCAGGCGGCTGACCTGAACGTCAATCACGTTAGAGTCAGGTTCATGGTCGCGGTCGTAAACATGCTCTGAAAGCTCGGTACGACTCACCACTCGCGGTGCCGCGTGCATTAAATAGCCCAGCAGGCGCGTCTCCTGTGCGGTTAAGCCGACCGGGCGCCCTATCAACGTCACGTGCTGAGTGTGGGTGTCTAAACTCAATTCGCCCACTTTTAATACTGGGTGAGCGTGACCGTGGCTGCGGCGTACAAGCGCACGCAAGCGAAACAGCACTTCCGCTGGCTCGAACGGCTTCGTGACGTAGTCATCTGCCCCAGCGGTAAATCCCGCGGCTTTATCCGCCCACCGCTCACGAGCGGTTAGAATCAGCACAGGCAGATCAATACCGTCTTCCCGCCACGCCGCCAGCCAGCGAGTCCCATCCCCATCGGGTAGCCCTACATCTAAAATCAGTGTGTCGTAAGCTTCAGTACGTACTAGAAAATCGGCATCCTGGCCGTTAGCCGCATGCTCTACCAGCCAGTCACCATCGCGCAACGCTTGGCTCAGCTCACGCGCTAGCGCTTGGTCGTCCTCTACCAGCAAACACTTCATTGGCTAACTACCCTTTTCGATAACGACTTGGGAATACAAATAACGCGATGGCAACGAGGCTTGTCGTAACGGCACTAGCGACGCATATCATTAATACGCACGCCCTCGATAGACATCAGCTGGCCATTATGGCCATCGAATTCAAATTCGACGACTTGACCCTGCGGGCCGAGCAGCTTGATTTCGTACTCCACGTACCCTCCTTCACGCTCCACTTCCACCTCCAGCACGTCGCCTATGTAGTGAGCTTCCAGCCAATCTAAGATGGTGTCGAGGGAAACAACCTCTCCGCGGCCTACTTCGCCATGCAGCGATTCCCATGGCTGGTCACCCACCGCACTACCCGCCAGCAATAGCAGCAGGGCCAAGCCAGTGACATTGCGCCGAGCGCTTCGCTGTACGCTGCGTAGCGGCTTGATGAAGTGACATAGGAGTTTACTCATAGTGCCAGCATGCCAAAGACAACATGAACGCTAGATGAACAGTTTTGTCAGCTTAAGGAAAGTATAGCGATGGTATAAATTCCCTGTCGCATTCGTTGAGTGTCAGTCACTCATTCACGTTTAAATACGTAAAGAAGGAATTTGCTATGAATACCATGAAAAAAATGCTGCTGATCCCAACCTCTGCCCTGCTACTTGCAGCGGCGGCGGGCAGTGCCCAGGCCGATTCGCTGCCGATGGATCGCATCGATGACGTATTGACCCATTCCAATGATTACGGGTTCAGCCACTACGAAGAAATTAGCGTTAAAGGTCGCGGCCGCGTAGAAGTAGAAGGCTGGCTGGACGAAGAGTGGTACGCGGATGTGGATTTCTCCCTTGATAACGGTGATACGCTAGAAGAGAAACGCGAGCGCCTAATTACCGGTGCCTGGGGCATGAGCGAAGACGATATCCGCCAGGCCTTAGACGTTGCCCGCCAGGAAGGTATGGTTGAGTTTGAAGACCTTGATATCGACAAGAGCGGCATCATCGATATCGAAGGCCGCGGTGAAAATGGCCGTGAGCTGGAAATCAGTGTGCGTCAGGGCTCTTCTGAAGTTACCCAAATTGACCGCGATTAACGGTCTTAGCTAATCGCTTTGCGGGCTCCCTATAGGGAGCCCGCTGCGCTTTAAGCGTCTTTAATCAACGACAGTCCTGACAGTTTCCCCGGGCCATAATAGCGGCCGCAATGCGTTCGATGCCCTGGCGATAGGCAGCTTGTCGGTAGGTGATATCCTCCGTGCCTGCGCGCGTTAACACCTTGCCAGCCTCTTCACTCAGCAGTGCGTCCAAGCGTTCATTCACCTGGGCTTCACTCCACTTTTCTCCCGCCCGGTTTTGCAGCCACTCAAAATAACTGACGATCACGCCGCCTGTATTGGCGAGCACATCCGGCAGCACCGGCACATTACGCTTGGCAAGCGTTTGATCAGCATCGCTAGTCAGTGGTCCATTGGCGATCTCTAAGATAGCGCCTGCTTTCACCTCGTGCACATTGTCGCAGTGAATTTGGTTTTCAAGCGCCGCCAGCGCTAATACATCCACGTCCAACGCCAGCAGCTCATCCCCCGTCATCGCTTTCCCTGCTTGGCTGTCGGTCACCTTACCGCTATTCGACTTAGCCTGTTTAACAGCCTCAATATCGAGTCCATCTGAGTGGTAGCAAGCACCAGTGGTATCGGATACCGCGACGATACGATAGCCACGTTCACTGGCTAACCGCGCAAAGTGGTAAGCCGCGTTACCAAACCCCTGCACCGCCACAGTGGTCTCTTCCGGTTGTCGCTTTTCACGCTCGGCCCACAAATCGAGCACTTTTAGCGCGCCTCGCCCCGTGGCGGCCACTCGCCCTGGCGAACCGCCTAGCGGTAATGGCTTTCCGGTAATGGCCGCGGGCACTTTAGCCCGCACGATTTGCTCATACTCATCGATCATCCACCCCATGACCGTCGCGTCGGTGTTCACATCAGGCGCCGGAATATCCCGATCGGGCCCCATGATATCGGCAATGGCGCGGATGTAGCCGCGCGCCAGCCGCTCAATCTCTAGTGAAGAGAGCGCCTTGGCATCCACCTGGACGCCGCCTTTCCCGCCGCCATAAGGTAAGCCAACCACCGCGCATTTAACCGCCATCCAGAAACTTAGCGTAGTGACTTCATGCTGGTTAACATCGGGATGAAAACGCACCCCCCCCTTGGCTGGCCCTAAACTGGTGTCATAGTGGACTCGCCAGGCGGGAAAAGCTTTTAAGCTGCCGTCGTCCATCCGCACGGGAATACTCACCTGCAGCGAAAGACTGGGCTGCATCAGGCGCGCCTGGGCATCCGCGTGAATATCGAGCGCGTTGAACACATCTTCTAAGCGTGAACGGGCATCCTCAAACAGCGCCGCACCTATTTCTGGTGTTAGTGTTCGAGGAGCCGTTTTTTCAGCTTGCTTTTGGGGCACTTGGCTATTCGTCGTTTTGGCCGTTTGATTTTTCGATTTAGCCTTTTTCGCCTTAGCATTACCCATGCAATACGCTCCTTTCCTTGGCCAGGGTAGGATTTCAAGAGATTAACGTTATAACGTGTTTACAGCGTAGCAGCTGGCGGCCAAACCATAGCGCTGAGCTAATCAATGTGTTGAGGAGAAATTCGTGCTGAATGAAGGCGGTGATGGCGCGTTGGATGATGAGAAAACCGGCACAACGGTGCGGTTGGATTCCGGACACTTTTATTCAGGGCTTAGTGACCCCGTACTACGCGATATAGCTTGGCTAATCGCCACACCGGATATTGTGGAGCTGCCGCCGCCCATTCCCTGCGCAGGACGTCCCACCATGGAAGAGTTAGGACTTGCGCGCACACTGCTTCCCTGGCTACGCCAGCTTGGCCAACCGCCGTTGAGCGCATTGAACGGCAGCCGGGCGATGCGCATGGGGCATTATCACGAACGCCTATGGCACACGCTGTTAAACCACGCACCGAATACACGGCTGCTGGCCCGCAACGTGCGTATCAGCCGAAAGCGCAATACGCTCGGCGAGCTGGATATGCTCTACCGAACGCGTGCTAACCCGGCACCGGTGCATTTGGAAGTGGCAATCAAGTTCTACCTGGGGCTGCCGGAGGGGCCTGGCGCTGCCACCAGCCAAAGCCGCTGGATTGGCCCCGGCGGGTTAGACAGCCTAGCGCTGAAGTGCGGCCATTTGCGCCGCCATCAATTGCCACTTTCCACCACGGCACCCGCGTTGGAAACACTCGCTCACTGGCTGACGCCACGGGACATTGGGGTTTCAAGTAGTGAGTTAGGCGAGCAGCTAACCCAGCGACTGGCAATGCCGGGCGTACTCTATTATCCCTGGCACGCGGCAATGCCAGCGCCCGAAGGCGCGACAGCCGATCACCGCCGTGGGACGTGGTGTTACTTACGCGATTGGCCTGCGCTGGCGGCGAGTGTAACCGAAAGGCCTGAAATGGCATGGCTGGAAAAACCTCACTGGCTAGCACCGCCCCTTCACAGCGCCTTTCGCCCGATGGCAGAACAGTTGCCCGCCATTTTCGAAAAGGTGCATGCCTGGCGCTCACCCCAGCAAGTGATGCTGTATTACCCGCAGCAGCAGCGCTATGAGCGGCTGTTTTTGGTGCCCGACAACTGGCCGCGCCAAGTACCTCTTCCGCCGGTAATACGCTAGCGACGATACGTTTAAACCACCACAAGGTTATCGCGGTGAATCAGCTCGTGGGCTTCCACGTAGCCAAGAATCGCTTCAATCTGGTGGCTGGGCTGGCCTGCCAACTGGCGCGCTTCATCGGCGCCGTAGTTAACCAAGCCCTTGGCCACTGAGGCGCCCTGCTCATCCACACACACCACCATATCACCGCGCTTGAAGCTGCCCTGCACATTGCGCACGCCGACCGCTAATAGGCTAGAGCCTTTATCGCGCAGTACTTTCACCGCACCGGCATCCAGTACCAGCGTGCCGCGCACCTGCAATTGCCCCGCCAACCAACGTTTGCGTGCCGCCATAGGCACTTGATCCGGGCGCAACAGCGTGCCTAACGACTCGCCCGCCATAATCCGGTTGATAACATCAGGCTGGCGTCCACTGGCAATCACCGTGACCGCCCCAGAGCGCGCCGCTAACTGCGCCGCGCGCACTTTGGTGGTCATACCGCCCCGCCCCAGCGCTCCCCCGCTTCCTGCCATAGCGGCTAGGCGCGGGTCGTCCGCGCGCCCTTCGGCAATCATCTGGGCGTTGGGGTTGTGCCGCGGGTCGGCGTCAAACAAGCCTTCCTGGTCGGTCAATAGCAGCAGCGCGTCCGCTTCCAGCAGATTGGCGACCAGCGCCCCTAGCGTATCATTATCGCCGAAGCGGATCTCGTCGGTTACAACGGTGTCGTTTTCATTGATTACCGGCACCACGCGCATCTCCACCAGCGTACGCAGCGCCGAGAGCGCATTCAGGTAGCGCTTGCGGTTGGAAAGGTCATCGTGGGTAAGCAAAATCTGCGCGGTGAGCATGCGATGACGGGCAAAGTGCTGTTCATAGCACTGAGTCAGGCCATTCTGGCCTACCGCGGCGGCGGCCTGCAGTTCATGCACGGCGCTGGGGCGCACCTGCCAACCCAGGCGCACCATACCTGCCGCCACGGCGCCTGATGAGACCAGCACCACTTCGACGCCCCGCTGGTGCAAGGCGGCGATTTGATCGACCCAGCCGCCAATGGCGGTTTCATCCAGCCCGCGCCCATCGTTGGTGAGTAGCGCACTGCCTATCTTCACCACTACCCGCCGTGCACGGCTCAACGCGCCGCGTCCTAGGATTTGCTCGTTACTTTCCATGCCACCCCGCCTCAATCCGACACTTACAAAAGGGGCCACGCGAACGCAGCCCCTTTTTTGCTTATCAACTTAAGCTTACTACTGAAGACACCCGCGCCATACCACTAAGGGGCGTATTCGACTTCAACTTCATAATCATCATCGTCAAAATCGTCATCATCTTCATCGTCACGCTTGCGACGACGACCCAGGCGCGCCTCGGTGCGCGCGACCGACTCCTCTTCCATTCGGCGACGCATTTCCTGCTCGCGCGCCAGCGCCTCTTCATCTTCGTTCTCTAGACGACGCTGCTCGGTCAACCAGCGGTAGGCCGCCTGCACCAGCTTATCGGTGCCATCGCTACTGATCGCGGAAATGCGGAATACCGGGCCTTCCCAATTCAGTGCCTGGATAATTGCCTGGGCGCGCTCTTCGCGCTCATCTTCTGGCAGCAGGTCGAACTTGTTCAACACCAGCCAACGGGGGCGCTCAGATAGCGCGGGGGAGAACTGACCCAACTCGTGAACAATCGCCTTGGCGGCCTCGACCGGGTCAGACTCATCGAACGGCGCCACATCGACCACATGAAACAGCAGCCGCGTGCGCGTCAGGTGCTTCAAAAAACGTAGCCCTAAACCAGCGCCTTCTGAGGCCCCTTCAATCAAGCCGGGTACGTCGGCCATTACGAAGTGCTCGTGCATACCCAGTTTCACCACGCCCAAGTTGGGTACCAGAGTGGTAAACGGGTAGTTGGCGACTTTAGGTTTGGCCGCAGACACCGAGCGAATCAGCGTGGATTTGCCCGCGTTGGGCATTCCCAGCAGCCCCACATCGGCCATGACTTTCATTTCCAGGCGCAGGTTACGGCGATCGCCTTCGGTGCCCGGCGTGGTGCGCCGCGGTGCGCGGTTGGTCGACGACTTGAAGTGAATATTACCCAGCCCACGTCGGCCCCCTTCGCCTACCAACACCACTTGACCAATGTCGGTCACATCGGCGATGACTTCCAGGGTATCTTCATCAATGACCGTGGTGCCCACCGGCACTTTGACGTGCAGGTCTTCACCGGCTTTGCCGCTCATCTGACGGCCCATGCCGCCCTGACCGTTTTGGGCCTTATAGAAGCGCTGGAATTTAAAATCGATCAGGGTGTTGAGCGCATCGTCACCAATCAGGTAAACGCTGCCGCCATGGCCGCCATCGCCCCCATCGGGGCCGCCCCTGGGCACATATTTTTCGCGGCGAAAGCTCAGACAGCCATTGCCGCCTTTGCCTGCCTCAATAATAATCGAGGCTTCATCGACGAACTGCATTGGATTCTCCCGGCCGCTTCCGCCGCCCTAATATGCACTACTTTTTTTCCAACTCGTTGCCCAACCCTTTATGCCCACCAGCATACTGATAAAGACATGGTGGTAAAAACATCGTGGTGAAGCGTATTGGAAAAGAGATTTAACCGACAAAAAAGCCCCGCCATAGCGGGGCCTTTTTCTCGTCACCAAACTTGCACAGTCACGAGCATAGCATTCGCCGTTTAGGCAGAAACAATGCTAACAAACTTGCGGTTTTTGGGACCTTTGGTCTCAAACTTCACAAAACCGTCGCTCAGTGCGAACAGCGTGTGGTCACGGCCTAGGCCTACGCCTGTGCCCGCGTGGAAACGCGTGCCGCGCTGACGCACGATGATGTTACCCGCAGTCGCCGCTTGGCCACCGAAGAGTTTTACACCTAAGCGTTTGGACTCGGAATCGCGACCGTTACGCGTGGAGCCAGCTGCCTTTTTATGTGCCATTGCAAAATCCTCCTAAGGGAATTGACCGCTTACGCAGAAATTCCGGTAATTTTGACTTCAGTGAACCACTGGCGGTGGCCCTGACGCTTCATGTGGTGCTTACGACGACGGAACTTGATGATGGTCACTTTATCGCCACGGCCGTGGGAAACCACCTCGGCAGAGACTTTAGCACCACTGATCATCGGCGCACCGATGTTGAAGTCATCGCCGTCTGCAACCATCAGCACTTCGTCAAACTCGATCGTTTCGCCGGTGGCGACTTCGATTTTCTCAAGCTTGAGCGTTTGACCTTCTTGAACGCGGTACTGTTTGCCACCGCTTTTAATAACTGCGTACATGTCGCTCTCCGGACTTGTCGTTAATGCCGCTTTCGGCAGCGCTCATCGCCTTACGCTCTTATCGACCTGCTGCGAGTGGCGCCCCTTTTGGAGCCATCTGACAGGGAGCATGATGAGTGGGTCGCGGATTATAACGACTATCTACGCTTACCGCAAGACCACAGGCCGTTGTCAATTGCTAAGTCCGTTAACGACTAAAGTGTAACCGTCGCTCGTATCTTGACGCCCAACAGGCAGCCCCATAGCATGACCCCAACACATGACCACATCTACTCCACAAATACGGGCGGCACTTACCGCCTCCATCTGCCGCGATGAACGGATTCCATGACCGCCAACGTCTCCTCAGCCCAGCCCGTCAGCCCAACGCCTTCACCGCTGCACGCCGTGGTGGCCGATGACTTCGCCGCCGTCAACCGCACAATTGTCGAGCAGCTCAATTCCAAAGTACCGCTGGTTGAAACCATCGGCCAGTACATTACCGAAAGCGGTGGCAAACGGTTGCGCCCTTTATTGGCACTACTGGCCGCCCGCTCGCTCGACTACACCGGCGACAAGCATATACCGCTGGCCACCTTAATAGAGTTTATGCACACCTCCACGCTGTTACACGATGACGTGGTGGATGAATCGCATATGCGGCGCGGCAAGAAAACCGCTAATGACGCCTGGGGCAATGCACCCTCGGTATTAGTAGGCGACTTCCTCTACGCCCGCTCGTTTCAGATGATGGTCGATGTGGGCTCGATGCGCATTATGGCGATTCTTTCCGGCGCCACCTGCATCATCGCCGAAGGCGAAGTGCTGCAGTTGACCAATATCGGCAACCCCAGTATTTCTGAAGAAGATTACTTCGAGACCATTTTGGGTAAAACCGCCATGCTGTTCGAAGCGGCTTCCCACAGCGGTGCGGTGCTGGCAGAAGCAACGCCGGAGCAAGAGCAAGCACTCCAGTATTATGGCCGCTACCTGGGTCTCGCCTTCCAACTGATTGACGACCTGCTGGACTACCAGGGCGACGCCGATGCCATGGGCAAAAACGTTGGCGACGATCTAGCCGAAGGCAAGCCGACGCTGCCGCTGATCCACGCCATGGAGCAAGGCACGCCGGAACAGGCCAAGCTGATTCGCCAGGTGATTCGCGATGGCGGGCTTGAGCAACTCGACGCCGTGCTGGAAATTATTCACGCCACCGGCGCACTCGACTATACCCGCCAGCGTGCCGAAGAGATGGCCGATAAAGCCTTACAGCAGTTAGAAGCCTTGCCACCCAGCGCCTACCGCGACAGCATGGCCCAGCTGGCTCGCTTAGCGGTTGATCGCCAAGCATAAAAATTGGTAGTTCGCGCCGCCGAGGACTTGAAAAAATACGTCTGGCTAAGTATGATCCACCTCCGTTGTTGAGCACAGCTCGACAACCTTCGGAATATAGCTCAGCTTGGTAGAGCGCTGCCTTCGGGAGGCAGAGGTCGTAGGTTCGAATCCTGCTATTCCGACCAAGAACACTATTAAAAACGGCCACTTAGCTAACACAGCAAGTGGCCGTTTTTGTTTGTGGTAGTTCTAGGTGACAGATAGTTAGCACTCACTGCTACTTCCTATTAAACGCGCCATTCAAAAATAAAATAGCCTGCTAACAACTATGCTACGATTGGCATTTATGCTTTGAACCCTTCTTCTCTTCTAAAGTGGGCCAAGACTATTAGCCAATTAACACACATTAAGGCCGTACTCCTTTTTGCCAGCACCATGACCGTGATGTCGGGGGCGATTATTGCGCCTGCGCTGCCGGGTATTAGCCGCCACTTCCCTGATCAGCCCCAAGTGATCATTCAACTGATCCTGACCATTCCAGCGCTGATGATTACGCTTTTAAGTCCATTAATGGGTTATCTCGCCGACCGTTTTGGGCGCAAGAAACTGCTTCTAATGATGCTGTGTATCTATGGCTTTGCTGGGGTATCAGGCTTTTTTATTGATCGTGTGGATTTGTTGTTAAGTTCACGGGCACTGATGGGCATTGCCGTGGCGGGCATCCTCAGCATTAGTACTACGCTGGTGGGTGATTACTTTGATGGTACCGAGCGGGTACGCTTCCTGGGCTTGCAAAGTAGCTGCATGGCGTTGGGCGGGGTTATTTTTATCAACCTTGGCGGACTCCTTTCTGACTGGAGCTGGCGCGGCCCGTTTTTACTCTACTTAACCGGCGTACTTTTACTGCCTTACGCTTGGGCAATTCTACAAGAACCCAAGTCCAGCGATGGAGCTGGCAGTAATACTGGCAGTGCGCCGGTGAAGGTAGATTATATGCGTACAGGCATTGGCTACCTTATTGCCATGATCAGTATGGCGATGTTTTATATGTTTCCAGCGCAACTGCCTTTTTTGCTCTCGCAACAGGGGCAAATCAGCGGTGTAGCGATAGGCATTGCACTCTCTATGTCAGCACTGACGGCCAGCATCGTGGCCTTTGGCTACGGCTACTACAAACCGTTTCTGTCGGTGATGACGATCTATGTCTTAGGGTTCTTGCTGGCGGCGACCGGCTTTTTAATCGTCGGCTTCACCCAAAGCTACGCCATGGCCATTGTCGGCGCGGCCATTTCCGGTTTTGGCCTTGGCGCCTTTATGCCGAATACCACCACGTGGTTGATGCGAATCACCCCGCAGCGTGTCCGCGGCCGAGTGTTTGGTGGCTTTACCTCGACCTTCTTTTTCGGCCAGTTTGTCTCCCCGGTGGTGGTCGCCCCGGCGGTCATCTGGCTGGATTCGCTGCGTAATGTGTTTACCGGCATGGCAGTGGTGTGCGGCCTGCTGGCCGTCGCCCTGATCGTACTGGGCAAGACGACGCTTAAGGCAGACAGCCAACTTTAACAGGCGGCGAGTACGCCGCCTGGATTCATGCGGGCGGGTGAATCAACCCAACGACACTGACCAGAATCAGCACTGCGCCCAGCACGCGAAAAAATAGCCCGGTGTCCGCTTTCAGCATATAGCGGTGGGCTTTCTCGCCCGCCAAGTGACCAATGAATGCACAGGGCAACAGCCACAGCTGGTGGATAAGCTGGAGGTCTACGCCTGCGATCAGGAACGAGACCATCTTGATGACCACCAGAATAAACCACAGCACAAACATGGTATCCCGCAGCTGCTCCTTGGCCACATGAGCAGCGAATACCGCCACAATTAGCGGCGCGCCAATCAGTGAAGTACCGCTGACATAGCCCCCGAGCGCCAGTAGCACGTAGTCGACATATTTGTTTTTACTCTTGAACGGTCTGTTGAGGACGTAGCCAATGGCATAAATGAACACAATGCCGAAAATAATGCTGGTCATGACTTGAGCGGGCAGCGTTAACAGCCCCACCACCCCAATCAGCTTGGGGATGATCATGATTTTCAGGGCTTTGAATAGGTACCTCCAATCGATATTGCTCTCAGGGGAATCGGCTCCCACACCCTCTTTCTGCAGTTGGCGATGGCCGTTCCAGGCAATCCAACTGGAGAAAATCAGCAGATGAATAGCAATAATCGGTAAGAACACCAGAGGTTCGTTTGTCACTAGCAGTAGGAACGGCAGCGCCAGTACAGCGCCTCCAAACCCTAGGCTGGTGCGCACAAAACCGCTCCAGGCAAATATCAGTCCGATCAGCGCATACTGGTACCAGAGTAAATCTGTCATAGCTCGCGTTAGGGTCCTAAATTATGGGTTGGGATTTCCCAGCGACCACCAGCTTGGCAATAGCGAGCGCACGCTGGCCTGGGCAAAACGATCATCCATTAATACCACAACGCCCTCATCTTCAGGACTGCGAATCACTCGCCCTGCGGCCTGCACCACCTTGATCATGCCGGGAATGCGGTAGGTATAGTCGTCACCTTGACCAAAGCGCGCGTTTAGCCGTGCTTTAAGCGCTTCGTTAAAATCGTTAAACGGCGGCAGACCCAGCGTGGCAATAAAAGCGCCAATCAGCCTATCACCGGGCAGGTCGATACCTTCCGCAAAGGCGCCGCCCAACACCGCAAAGCCGATGCCTTTTCCGCCGGGCGTAAAGCGCGCTAGAAACGCCTCCCGCGCTGCCTCGGGCATGCCACGGGTTTGGCTGAAAACGGGGACGCCTGGGTGCGCCTCGCGAAAGTGGTTCAGCGCGGCTTCCAGGTAGGCAAAGCTGCTGAAGAACGCCAAGTAGTGGCCTGGCTTGCGCTGATACTGCTGCGCCATGGCCGCCACCATCGGCTCAATCGACGCCTCTCGATCATGAAAGCGGGTCGAAATATCGCTGCGAATACGCACTTCAAGCTGGCACGCTGAGAAAGGAGAAACAACCTCGCGCCAGGGCGTATTCTCCGGCAAACCCAATAGATCCCGGTAGTAGTGAGCGGGATTTAATGTGGCTGAAAACAGCACCACGGAGTGCGCGGTGTTAAACCGTGCAGCCAGAAAGTCGGCGGGTATCAGGTTGCGCAACCCGAGCACTGCTCGCCCGCGGCCATGGCGAGTAATATCACACAACGAGTGCTCACCAAAGCGCTCTGCCAAGCGGCAAAACGCCAGCGCCTCAAACAGCAGTTCTTGAAGCTCAAAACTGGTTTGCTCGGGGTGCTCGCCAAGATAATCAGTGATGGCAGACCCTACTTGCTGAGCGGCGGCCACGAGCTTATCGGGCAGTGCCGTTAGCAGTCGGTAGGCTGGCTTGCCCTGACCACCCTCATTTTCCAGCCCCGCGTCTTTAACCACATTTTGCCACTGGCGGGCTAAGCGCCCCAAAGGCCCCGCCAGCGCTTTGGGTGATGACCGGCGTATCCGATTGAAGCGTTGCTGATCGAGCTTAGCGCTGTACATGCCGCGGGCGCGCTCCACCAGATTATGCGCTTCATCAACCAGTACGCCCGTTCGCCAATCGTTGGCCTGGGCCAAACCGTGCAGCAGGGCGTGGCTATCGAACCAGTGGTTAACGTCACCGACGATCATATCCGCCCAGCGCGCTAGTTCCTGGCTGAGATAATAGGGGCAAACATCATGGGCCAACGCCACCTCGCGCAGCGCTTCGCGATCCAGCCACCCCTCTTCCACCGCCGCTTGACGGGCAACAGGTAAACGATCGTAAAAACCGGCAGCGAGCGGGCAAGACTCGCCATGGCAGGCGCGATCGGGGTATTCGCAGGCCTTATCACGCGCCACCAGCTCAAGCACACGCAAGGGCTGGGCTTCATCGCTCTGGCTGGCGCGCAGCGTGGCGAGAGCATCCAACGCCAAACGACGGCCGGGGGTTTTCATGGTCAGAAAAGCGATGCGATCCAGCTGCTGTCGCGGCATCGCTAAAAGCATGGGGAACAGCGTGCCCAGCGTTTTACCAATGCCGGTGGGCGCCTGGGCGAGTAGGCAGCGCCCGGTGCTGGCGGCTTTATAAACGTCTTCGGCAAGTTCGCGCTGGCCGGGGCGGAATGCAGCGTGGGGAAAGCGCAGGGTTTGTAGGCCAGCGTTCCGGCGCTGGCGATGGTCCGCCTCCTGTTTCGCCCAGCTAAGAAAGCGGCGGCACTGGGAGGCAAAGAACGCCTGCAGCTCGGCGGCGCTGGCGTCTTGGCTCAGTAGCGTCTCTTTACCGCTGGCGATATCCAGATAAACCAGCGTTAAGGTGATCTGCTCAAGGCTTCGCTCAGCGCATAGCAGTGCGCCGTAGACTTTCACCTGTGCCCAGTGGAGGGCGCGCTGATTAGCTGACATGCGCTCCAAGCTGCCGCGATGGGTTTTAATCTCTTCCAGGCGAATAGCCACGGGGTCAAAACCATCCGCTCGGCCCGTGACGACCACTCCCTCAAAGACACCCGACAGCGGAAGTTCGGCAATATAGTCTGCTCCGCGTCGGCTAGCGACAAGGGAGTGCCCTTCGATGCCTTCCCGCGCGCTGGGCGCTGGGGTAAAGCGATGATCGAGATCCCCTTCACGGGCAGTGAAATCACACAGTGCCCGCACCGCCACGCGATAGGTCGTACTCATACCTCAAGCTCGTCGCTGGCGACCCAGCGCACGTAACACACTGCGACGGGCATCTCATGACGGTGAAAAAACGTCAGCCAGCGGCGCTGGTTATCCTGCAACCGATCACCGGGGCCTTTGACTTCGATCATCCGGTAGCGCGGTTCGCCAGCCGGCGCGTCAGGCATAAACTGAATCAAGTCCGGCAGCCCTGCCCGGTTGGCTTTCAGATCACCCAGCAGCCGCTCAAAACAGTGTCGAAGGTGCTCAGGTGGGATACATGCCAGTGCGAGCTCAATGAGCGCTTCATCAACGATTGCCCAGTGAACAAACGGCGATGAAAGGCCCGCTTTCTCGCGCCAAGTCGTCTGAATGACTTCGCGGTAGCTGCCGTCTTCCAAGCTCCCTAGGCATGCATCGAAAAGGTCACGCCGACGCGCCACAAAATCGTCGCGATACAAATCCGCTGGGCCATTATGAAAAGGGTGGAAGAAAGCGCCCGGCAGTGGTGCGAAGATTGCCGGCCAACAGAGCAAGCCAAACAGTCCCGTGATCAGGCTGTTTTCCACATAGCAGACGGGTGCCTGGGGTTCACTGAGGGTTTGAGCCACGGCGCGCTCAACGCTTTGCGGCCCAGGCAATTGCAAGTCCCAACGCTCATGGGCGGGCTCCGGGAC
The DNA here is from genome assembly GCF_037070215.1 of Vreelandella arctica. Classification (NCBI taxonomy): domain Bacteria; kingdom Pseudomonadati; phylum Pseudomonadota; class Gammaproteobacteria; order Oceanospirillales; family Halomonadaceae; genus Vreelandella; species Vreelandella arctica. Next base: position 124,333 of record NZ_JBANSN010000006.1, read on the forward strand.
ACTCGGCGAAGCAGGTAGTTTAAGCTGTCGCCGCAAGCGTGGTAGCAGCCGCGCCAGTGCTTGGTGCTCTGTCTCATTGGGGCTGCTATTGAGTGCCTTGCTCGCCAATTCAAAAGCAGCCTGATGCTCGCCCTGCCTTTCCAACACCCGAAGCTGGCGTATCCGCGCTTCGCTGCTGCCCGAATCGCGATAAAGCGTCAGCGCCAGCGCTGCATCTCCGCTACGCTCTGCCTCTCGGCCCAACTGCAGCAGTAACCGTGCACGCCGCGTAGCGAGCCAACGGTTATCCGCGCGCGGCGGCACCTCAATATGTAGATCAGTGGGCAATTCTCCTGCATCAAGACGTTGACGCAGTTGATGGAGCGCTAAGTAGGTATCCACTTCCTGGCGCGATTGGAATGCGCGAGAGCGCAGCGTAAAGGGTACCGTCTCAAAGCGCTGCAGTCCCAGCTCGGTCAACACGAACTCCGCCCAGTCCTGGCGCAGGTTGCCAAAGAACATCAGCCGCAGCCGGTCGCAGGTCTCCATTACCTTGAGACGCACGATTTGATCGCTGGCATCAGGCCACCATGCTTGTAAGGGTGCGGTGTGTGGCAGTTGGCTCGTTAAGGTGTCGTAGAGCATAGTTTTAGCGCTAGACACGCTCAGCCCAGCGGCGTGAATCTCATCGGCTAAAATGTGGCGAAGCTCGGCGAGTCGCAGCTGGTTAAATAGCTCATCGACGCTAAGCGCTGGATCATTATCGACCCAGCCCAGCGCGACCAATGACGCTATCGCCTCAGCGCTGTCACCTACTTCGGTATAGCTTAATTTGCTGAGCCTAAACAGCTCACCTTTACGCATGACCATGCGCACCAGAAGCGCTTGAGAGGCCTGGGGCAAGCTTTCGAACTGCTCAAGAAAAGTAAGCTCTTCTGCAGCAAGCAGATCAGCATGGCGTTCTCCAACCCAAGCCAAAACGAAGCGAAAGTTCGTCAGGTAATAGAAGGGGTCGTCGAGGGAGGCGGTTGGCGTAACAAAAGCACTGTTCATTCATCCATTGTAACAGTGCTATCGTTTTGCCGTCATGGGGATTAACGGGCTTGGCTATGAAAGCGCTTTTACCCCACCCGGTGCTGCTTGAGCACGGTAAGGCTTCGCTCTTCTTCGCTTAATGCTTCTGTGCCTTGGGTTGGCACAGGCGCTTGGCGGGTACCGACTAGCACATACCATTCCGCTTCTGAAAGGTAGGTTTGGCACCAGCGGCCGAGTTCGGCGGCGCTCTCCTCGCGGCTAGAGTCGCCGCAGCGGTAGTCGTTCGCCAAATGAAGCAGATCTTGGCGGGCAGTACGCGCACGGGCATTGCCCCCGTGTACTTTTACCAGCGGGCAGCGTCGGTCATAGGCGGCGTTGGTTAACGCATTAAGCCAACGCTCCAATTCATGTGCCTGAATTCCACCATACACTGCCACGCTTGAGCTCCCTGCCCGTTGAAAGGGCAATAGCCTGCCCGATTTAGGGGCCGCTGTCACGGTTAACCTTTACCCTTATTTAAATGTAGTTCCAGGCCGTTTTATAGCGCCTGTTTAAAACCTTGTAACACGTTGACTACATTGACACCGATTTCATCTACCGCATAGCCTCCTTCCATCAGAAACACACAGGGCAAGCCCGCTTGCGCCAAACGTTCACCTAACAGAGTGAAGTCCGCGCTGGTAAAAGTGAAGGCACTTATCGGGTCGCCCTCAAAGATATCGACCCCTAGCGATACGATTAAACACTCGCACTCAGCGGCTTTCACCTGCGCCAACGCCTGCTCCAGTGTGGCCATCCATTTGGTCACGCTGGTACCGGGCGGCAACGGGTAATTAATATTAAAGCCCTCGCCCTTACCTTCGCCGCTTTCATCAGCGTAGCCCAAGTAATACGGAAAGGTTACCTCAGGGTCTCCGTGTAATGAGATAAATAGAACATCGTCACGCTTGTAGAAAATCTGCTGGGTACCATTGCCGTGATGAAAATCGACGTCAAGAATGGCGACCCGGCGCTTGCCTGCATCCAGCGCCCGCTGGGCGGCAATAGCGGCGTTATTAAAAAAGCAGTACCCGCCGAACTGATCAAACGCGGCGTGGTGGCCTGGCGGTCGGCACAGGCCAAAACTGGGTTCGCCGGTTTGTAGCGTATGCTCTACCGCACCCAACGCCACGTCTTTACTCGCCATCGCGGCTTCAAAGGTACCTTCTGAAATGGACGTTTCTGCTGCCAGCGCGTAATAGCCTAGCTGACCGCTAACAGATTGCGGAATGCGATCCCCCCGCATGGTTCGGGCGGGCCAAATATTGGGAATCGCCTCTCCCTCATGTCCAGCCGCTTGCCACGCTTTCCAGCAGTTGGCTAGAAACGTCACATACTCTTGATCGTGCACCGCTAGCACCGGTGCCAGCCCGTAGGCGGCGGGCGCTCGAATATCGCCAAGCCCAGAATGGCGGAGATGCTTTAGCACTAAATCCAGGCGTTCCGGGCACTCAAACGGGGTGACCAACGCGCCGTCATGTAGCTCTGTGCGCGCTTGTCGTAAGCGGCTGTCCTCTGAATAAAACGTCAGCATTCCGACTCCTTAATGGGCATCTAACTGAATAGGCCACTGTTTGGCCCAGCGGCGTTTTTGGCTCGGCGTTTGCTGCTTTAACTGATACTCAGCTCGGCTGGCAGCGGCGCGGTCTTCAAACGGCTCGGCGCCCAGCAGCGCAATGGGCGGATTAGCACGGGTATAACGCGCCCCTTTGCCCGTGCAGTGGGCTTGATAGCGCTTCGCGAGGTTATTGGTAATGCCTGTGTAAGTACCGCGCTGGCACTCCAGCAAATAGAGATACCACTGAGGTTCGGCTTTTCCAGGCTGGGCAATGCCACTATTCACCGCAACATACCTTCAATTTACGCCCGCTACCACATAAGCATGGGTCGTTTCGGCGTGGCTTTACGCGGGCAAGCGTCGGGGCGCCATCGATATACCACCAACGTTGTTGCTCTTTAACGAAGCGGGAAACCTCCTCTAATACATGCCACCCTTTTTGCTCTCGCCTTCGTTCATAAAAATAGGCCTTAAAATGAACATAGCCGCTATCTCCAAGCGGTGGCTCTGCTGAGACAATGGTTAGCGACTTCCACTCAGTATCGGGATCCTGCCCAAGTTCAGATGGCCGTGTGGTGGGGTGCCACGTGGCCAGTAGGTAGTCGCTTAAGCCTAATGCAAAGGCCGAATAGCGAGAGCGCATTAGCGCTTCAGGGGTAGGCGCTATCTCGCCTTGATGGTACCGGCCACAGCAGCTACTCAGCATTAAATCGCTACCACAGGGGCAACTTACATCAGTCGTGCGGGTCATAGCTTAGGCTCTTTAACGTCATCTTCTATAGCCTAACCGATACATCCTATGCGCGTCGCCCGACGTGTATCACTATTGTTTCGATTTTCATGCCACGTTAGGTATATAGTAGTGGGGCAATACATTCAGACGACGGAGTACGAATCACGATTGATCATTCTTTCCAAAATTTTTGGAGGTTCTCCTATGAAGGTCTTTAAACCGGAATGGCAGTGCACGTTTAGCGTAAACGAAGGCGCGGAAGAATCAGCAACTTGGAAAGAGAAAATCGCGTGGCGGCTCAGGGGAGTTGCGGATCGACTGGAAGGTGGCGGGCGCACGGTAAAAATCGATTACCGCGTGACGCCAGCCGTTAGCCCACAGGAAGTGGACACTTGCTTAGGCAAGGGCTTCGAAGTAACTCAGCGCCTGTTGACGCAGTTAGCCCAACAGCAGGCGTGCGAAGATGTGATGCGCCATGCAAAAGCTGAGCTGTTTGAACAACATCCTCAGCACTGAAATGGTAACGCCAAAAATCCCACCCCTTTAACCGGGTGGGATTTTTATTGGGTGACCATTAACTTCCTTCAGCAGGCCTTTCGAGCGCCTTACCCATTTTGGTTAGAAAATCCTCGCACGCTTCGAGCTGTTCAATATCGATATACTCATCGGGCTGATGCGCCTGGGCAATGCTGCCAGGACCGAGAATAATGGTTTGTAAGCCCTGGCCCTGGAACTGCCCTGCTTCTGTAGCGTAAGCCACCGCATGGTCGCAGCACCCTGCTGGCAAATGGTCTTTGGCTAAGCGAAGCACCTGGTCGTTATCGCGGTCGGCCAAGCCCGGCACTGTCACGTTTAGCGGCTCAGTGGTGATGTCAACGTGCTTACCTTTGGCCTTAAGTTCGCCGGTTAGCTGTTCACAAAACGTTTCAAAGCGCGCGTATATCTCATCGAAGGTGTCGGTCGGCAGGTGGCGAATTTCCCACTCGAACTGACACTCCCGCGCCATAATATTGATGGCCGTTCCGCCTTTGATTTTACCCACATGTAGGCTGGTGTGAGGCACGTTAAAGGCTTCATCAACTCGCCCCTCTTCGACCAACGCCGCCATGGTGTCTTCAATAAAGGTGACGAGTCTTGCCGCCACGTGAATGGCCGAGGTGCCTTGATTCACTTGGCTGCTATGGGCTTCCTGGCCAGTCACCGTAGTGCGCAGGTTGGTAGCGCCTTTCTGCGCGACCACAGGTTGCATGCTGGTGGGCTCGCCAACAATCACATGGGCGGTGGTGGAGTAGTGTTCGTAAAAGCGCTTAATAAGGCTGGGCGCACCCACGCAGCCGATCTCTTCATCGTAAGAGAAGCCAAGATAAATGGGCTGCTGCAGAGGCGCTTTCACCCAGTTAGGCACCATCGACAAGACACAGGCGACAAAACCTTTCATATCGCAGGTACCCCGCCCGTAGAACCGCCCATCATCACCGTCGCGCAGGGTGAAGGGATCGCTCGACCAAGGCTGTCCTGCCACGGGGACCACATCGGTATGCCCGGAAAGCATTACCCCTCCTGGGGCATCTGGGCCGATTCTTGCAATCAAATTGGCCTTGGTGCCGCAGGGGCTCATCACCCGCTCGGCGCTAACGCCAACCTCGGCCAAATAGCCTTCAACATACTCAATCAGCGCCAAGTTGGATTCGCTGGAGGTGGTGTCAAAGGCAACCAGTTTTTCGAGTAGAGCGATAGCGTGAGGCATTATGTTCTCTTTCCAAAATAGCTTTTCAGCAACAGCTTTTTAAAAATAGCTTACCGCTAACCCTAACACCCTCCCGACACTTCGCCTACTCCCCGTCATTAGCCATGAATGTCATCGCGTGTTCACCTCGCATTCATCAAAACGTCATCGTCACTTTCTACTGTTCAGTGCATCCAATAAAACTTAATAACACACTGCACACCTGATTAAGTTCAGGCCCACAAGGAGCTGTTATGTCTCGTTTATCACTACACGCGCTTGCTGTTGGGGTGGCGACTGCCAGCCTAAGTCTATCCGCCCAGGCCGCCACGGAAATTAGCTGGTGGCACGCCATGGGCGGCCAGCTCGGTGAAATCCTTGAAGGCATCACCGAGGATTTTAACCAGTCCCAAGACGAGTACCAGGTCACGCCCAGCTACCGCGGCACCTATGCCGAAACCATGACCGGTGCCATTGCCGCTTTCCGTGCAAACGAACAGCCACATATCCTGCAGGTGTTTGAAGTTGGTACCGGCACCATGATGAACGCCAAAGGCGCCATCTATCCGGTATATGAACTGATGGAAGAGCACGGTCGCGCTTTCGATAACGACGCCTTCCTGCCCGCCGTGGTCGGTTATTACACCGACACCAATGGCAACATGCTCTCTTTCCCGTTCAACTCTTCTACGCCAATCATGTACTACAACCGCGACGTGTTTGAAGAAGCGGGCCTTGACCCTGAGCAGCCGCCCGAAACATGGGAAGCGCTGGCCGATGCCTCTCGTCAAATCGTCGAATCCGGGGCGGCTAGCTGTGGTTTCACTTCTTCTTGGCCTAGCTGGGTAATGCTGGAAAACTTCTCTGCCATGCATAACTCGCCGCTCGGCACATTGGAAAACGGTTTTGGCGGCATGGAGACCGAGCTAAATTTCAACAATGAACTGGTCGCCCGCCATTGGGATAACCTACACGACTGGCAGGAAGAGAACATTTACCGCTGGGCTGGCCCCGGCACCGGTCCGGATTCCGAGCCGATGTTCTACTCCCAGGACTGTGCGATTTTCTTTGGCTCTTCAGCTTCCCGCGCCGATGTCGCCGCCAACTCAGAATTTGAAGTCGGCTTTGGGATGCAGCCCTACTACGACGACGTAGAAGGCGCACCGCAGAACTCGATTATCGGTGGCGCTACGCTCTGGACACTTCAAGGCCACAGCGATGATGAGTATGAAGCCGTTGCCGCTTTCTTTGAGTACCTCTCTCAGCCTGAAGTACAGGCAGAGTGGCATCAGCAGACCGGCTACTTACCCATCACCCAAGCCGCTTGGGATTTGAGCAAAGAGCAGGGCTACTACGAAGAGAACCCCGGTGCGGATATTTCTCTGCAGCAGATGACGCTCAACGAGCCGACCGAGAACTCGAAAGGCCTTCGTTTTGGTAACTTCGTACAGATTCGCGACATCATTTCCGAAGAGATGGAAGCCGTAATGACCGGTGGTAAATCAGGACAGGAAGCCGCAGACGACGCGGTAGAACGCGGTAATGCGCTGCTGCGTGACTTTGAATCCGCCAACCAGTAAATAAGCACTTACTTCGCCGCCTTCCCTTAGGGTAGGCGGCGCTTTCGTTTACATGCGAGCTGCCCATGCAAACTAAACGCATGACGTTTCCAGGGCGATGGCTGCCTTTCGCGCTGCTGGCGCCCCAGGTAATAGTTACTCTGATCTTTTTTATCTGGCCTGCGGGCCAAGCGCTGTACCAATCGCTACTGCGTGAAGACGCTTTTGGGCTGCGCTCTACGTTTGTGGGCCTGGAAAACTTTGCCCGTCTATTTCGCGACGGTAGCTACCTCAATTCGATGTCGGTGACCGCCATATTCGCTGTTGGCACCACGCTGGTATCAATGTCGGTGGCGCTACTGCTGGCTAGCACTGTGAACCGGATGATTCGTTCACGCAGCACCTATACCACGCTCCTCGTTTGGCCTTACGCCATTGCGCCTGCGATTGCCGGTGTTTTGTGGTGGTTTATCTTCAACCCTTCCATCGGCATCGTGCCCTATATGCTGGAAATGGTCGGTTACCAGTGGAACCACCGAAACTCGGGGAGCGACGCCATGCTGCTGGTAATTCTTGCCGCGGCCTGGAAGCAAATCTCTTACAACTTTCTGTTCTTTTTGGCGGGTCTACAGTCTATTCCGCAATCGCTCATTGAGGCAGCCTCAATTGATGGCGCCAGCCCTATCAAGCGATTCTGGACGATCATTTTCCCACTGCTTTCACCCACAACCTTCTTCTTGATGGTGGTTAACGTGGTGTACGCCATGTTCGACACCTTCGGCATTATCCACGCCACTACACAAGGCGGACCGGCTCAGTCGACCAATATCTTGGTTTACAAAGTTTACGCCGATGGCTTTGTAGGCCTCAATTTGGGTTCTTCCGCAGCTCAGTCGGTGATCCTCATGGTGATTGTGGTGGTGCTCACGGTGATTCAGTTCCGCTTTATTGAGCGGCGCGTGAACTATTAACAAACGTACTATTAAATCGGCCTCGTTGGAGTGTTGTCATGGTTGAAAATCGCCCATGGGCCAATTTTTTCGCCCATACCGTGTTAATCATCGGCGTCGCGCTGGTGGTCTTTCCGGTTTATATCGCCCTGGTGGCCTCGACCCAGGCGCCGGGTGAGTTAATGCGTGGCACCCTACCGCTGCTGCCCGGCAGCCATGGAATCGAAAACTATACCCAGATGTGGCAATCGGGCATATCGTCAGCGAACTCCCCGCCTGCCGCGCTGATGCTTTGGAACAGCTTTGTGATGGCCATGGCCATCACCGTGGGAAAGCTGTCCATTTCGCTACTTTCCGCCTTTGCGATTGTCTACTTCCGTTTCCGTTTTCGGATGTTCTTCTTCTGGCTGATCTTCGTCACCCTGATGCTGCCGGTTGAGGTGCGCATTATCCCCACCTTTCAGGTGGTCGCGGACCTTAATATGCTCAATAGCTTTGCCGGGCTGTCGATACCATTGATTGCCTCAGCCACCGCGACTTTTCTATTCCGTCAGTTCTTTATGACCATTCCCGAAGAGATGCTCGAAGCCGCCCGGGTGGACGGCGCCGGGCCGTTCAAATTCTTTAAAGACATATTAATGCCGCTCTCCGTGACTAACATCGCGGCGCTGTTTGTGATCATGTTCATTTATGGCTGGAACCAGTATCTCTGGCCACTGCTGATCACCACTGACCCCGACTACACCACCATCGTGATGGGCATTCAGCGCATGACCTCGGAAGAGAACCCACAATGGCATTTGGTGATGGCCGCAGTGGTGATGGCCGCGCTGCCGCCAGTATTAGTGATTCTGTTTATGCAACGCCTGTTCGTGAAAGGCCTGACCGAGACGGAGAAATAAGCATGGCCAGCATTACCTTGGAAGGGCTAAAGAAAACCTACACCGGCAACGTGAACGCGGTAAAAGGCATCGACTTACACATTGAAGACGGTGAATTCGTAGTGCTAGTCGGGCCTTCCGGCTGCGGAAAATCTACCCTGCTACGCATGGTAGCGGGGCTTGAAACCATTACCGAAGGCACGCTCAAAATCGGTGACCGAGTGGTCAATAAGCTAGAGCCCGCCGAGCGTGATATCGCCATGGTGTTTCAGAACTATGCGCTCTACCCGCACATGACGGTGTACAACAATCTAGCCTACGGCCTTAAAAACCGTGGGTTTAAAAAAGACGAGATTGAAAAGCGCGTGCGCATTGCTGCCAAGATGCTCGAGATCGAGGATTTTCTGGATCGCAAGCCGCGCAAGCTCTCAGGTGGCCAGCGCCAGCGGGTAGCCATGGGTCGCGCTCTGGTGCGCGAGCCTGCGGCCTTTCTGTTTGATGAGCCGCTTTCCAACCTGGATGCCAAACTGCGTGTGCAGATGCGCGTGGAGATCAAGCAATTACAGCGACGACTGAAAACCACCAGCCTCTATGTGACCCACGATCAGTTGGAAGCCATGACCCTGGGCGATCGCTTAGTGGTACTAAACGCCGGTCAGATTGAGCAAGTGGGCACGCCAATGGAGATCTACGCCCGCCCTGCCACCATGTTCGTGGCCGGCTTTATCGGTTCGCCCGCCATGAACATGCTGCCGGTGGATTACCTCAAAGCCCAGGGTGCCAACGGCCTGCTGGATAACCTGCCCGAAGGTACCGATATCGTCGGCATTCGACCGGACGATATGCACCTGGCGCCGCCGACTACGCCTTACCTAACTGTCGACTCTACGCTTGCGCTGTTTGAAGCCGCCGGTGCCGAAAGCCACCTGTACGTGACCCTCGCTGATAGCGACCAGCCCACGGTCATCCGCGTGTCGGGCCAGCCGCCGGTAGCCGAAGGCGAAACCCTGCGATTTTTTGTGACCCGGGACGCGCTGCATCCTTTCAACAGCGCCACGGGGAAACGCACAGGGGATTGAACGCCTCCCTCCCAAAAAACAAGTCAACGGAGAAACCATGCGCTACGTTTGAGATAAAGCTTACGGATCTCCCTTGATGAGTACTGAACCTGCATCCATTGATGACCTGTATCGTGAGCACTCCCGGCGCGTGCAGGCGACGCTGATACGCCTGCTGGGGGATTTTGAGCTGGCCGAAGAAGCCATGCAGGACGCCTTTATGGCGGCTGTTCAACAGTGGCCAGTTAACGGCAAACCTGATAACCCCACGGCATGGCTAATTCGCACCGGCTACCACTGCGGAATCGACCAAATCCGCCAGCGCAGTACTGCTCGCCGTCGGGCTCACTTGCTATTACCCACAGAGCGGTTACCTACAGAAGAGACGCTGGATCTTGAGCTAACGGCTATCGAAGACGACGCCTTGCGGCTGCTATTTACCTGCTGCCACCCAAGTTTGAGCATGGAAGCACGGATTGCCCTGACGCTTCGCGAAATATGCGGTTTGACCACTGAGCAAGTAGCCAGCGCGCTACTGATGAAGCCTCCGACGCTGGCTCAGCGTATCGTACGAGCCAAACGTAAAATTCGCGATGCGCATATTCCTTATGCCGTGCCTACCCAGGAAGAGTTACCCGAGCGCCTACCCGATGTGCTCCAAGTTATCTATCTGGTCTTCAATGAGGGCTACTCACGCAGCACGGGCGCCAGCGTGGTCGATATCAGCCTAACCCAAGAAGCCATGCGACTGGGCAATGAGCTGGCACGGCTACTGCCCCAGGGTGAGGTATTTGGGCTGATGGCCTTGATGCTGCTTAACAATGCCCGCCGGGATGCGCGCCAGGATAACGACGGAGAACTGGTGACATTGGATGCTCAGGACAGACGCCTATGGCACCAAGAGGATATCCACGTCGGCATAGCGTGGCTGGAACAGGCGCTGGCGCTCACCCCTACCGGGTACTACACCCTTCAGGCATCGATTGCCGCCGTACACGCCCAGGCCAGCCGCGCCGAGCAGACCGATTGGGGGCGTATCGTCAGGCTCTACGATGTCCTCTGCCGAGGTTTTCCATCCCCCATCCTGGCGCTGAATCGTGCGGTCGCCATTGCCATGAATGGTGCGCCCGACACCGGCCTGAAGTTACTCGACGACATCGCCCATCACCCGCAAATAAGCCGCTATCATCTCTTTCATGCCGCAAAAGCAGATTTACTGCGCCGCCAAGGCCAGCATGAGGCCGCACGTAACGCCTATCAGCAAGCGCTACTGTTGGCCACTCTGGAGCCAGAAAAACGGTTTTTGAACAGGCGATTGGCAGAGCTCGAAAATTCCCCATAAAAAAATGCTTAGGCTATGTCGATTCAAGACGATGCCAAACGACTAGAGAGAGTCACTACCCTGACCAACCAGGAGGCTCTCTCAATGAAATTCATGCTGATACGCCGTGCCGATGCCAATACAGAGAATGGTGCTATGCCATCCCAGGAAATGCTTGCCGCCATGGCTGCTTATAACCAGCGCATGACCGAGGCAGGCGTGTTTTTGAGCGGCGATGGCTTACATCCGACCAGTGACGGGTGTCTGATCCGGTTCAAAAACGGTGAGCCCACCATCATCCCCGGGCCTTTGTATCCAGCCAGTGAGCGTATTGCCGGTTACAGTGTGCTCGAAGTCCCCTCCCTACAGGCGGCCATTGAGTGGGCCCAGCAGTGGCCCACCCAGGATGCCGATGGCAACGTGACCCTGGAGCTGCGGCGCTACTTCTCGCTGGAGGATTTTGAGCCCGGCGCCGGACTCGAGCAGCACCGTAACCTTGCTCGTGTACCGAATGCCATGAACGTGCACGTTGCCTTTCCCGGCACCTGCGGGGAGGCCATGCAGTTCTATGCCGATGTCACCGGAGGGCAGCTGGAGTGCCTGCTGACCTATGCTGAAACGCCCGCAGTTGAACACTCACCGCCGGAACTCCACGACCGCATTATCCATGCTTCGCTGAATCTACGGGGCCGCCGCTTGATGGGCGCCGATATGGCGGCTGACTGCTATACACCACCGCAAGGGGTAGAGGTTCAATTGGAGTATCAGGATATCGAGCAGGCCGCACGAACCTTTGCTCAACTAGCGGAGGGTGGAAAGATCATCATGCCTTTCGAAGCGACCTTCTGGTCACCAGGGTTCGGCATGGCAACCGACCGTTTTGGCGTCGGCTGGATGATAAATGTCTCGTCAGACAACTGTCCCTTGACCACAGAAGGAGACTCCCCATGAAGTACGTTGCGCTGGTGTATTACCAAGAGCAGATTATCAACGCCATGAGCGAACAGGCATGGCAAGACCTCAATCATGAGTGTATCGCCGGGGTAGAGCGCTTGAGCACCAACGGCCACTACCTAGCCGGACAAGCGTTACAGCCAGTAGAAACCGCTACCACCGTGCGTGTACGCGATGGCGAGACGTTAATCTCCGATGGTCCCTTTGCGGAAACCAAGGAGCAGTTGGCCGGCTTCTACCTGCTCGAAGCCCACGACTTGAATGAGGCGCTGCAGCTGGCTAGCCGCATCCCACCAGCCCGGCTGGGCAGCATTGAGGTACGCCCCGTTCGAGAACTCTCCCCTAAAGCACAATAAAACAGTAATAGGAGAACAGCCATGAGCAAGCTTACACACCCTTATGTAGATGGTTTCGTCGCTGCCGTACCCAGCGCTAATAAAGATGCGTTTATTGAGCATGCCCGTGCCGCGGCCGTTGTATTCAAGGAGCACGGCGCACTGCGGATCGTGGAGTGCTGGGAAGACGATGTTCCCGAAGGGGAAGTGACCTCCTTTTCCATGGCGGTCAAACGCAAGGATGACGAAAGCATCATCTTTTCCTGGATAGAGTGGCCATCGCGGGCCGTCCGTGATGAAGGAATGGCCAAGGTCATGCAAGACCCGCGCTTGCAGATGGATGTTAATCCAATGCCGTTTGATGGCAAGCGACTCATTTTCGGTGGTTTTAAAAGTATCATTGATGAGGAGTGACAGGGCACCGGCCGACATAAAAGTTGGAAGCGCTATGCGTGAACCGCCGCCATGGCGCCTTCCAAGCCAATGTCCGACCGACTACCCGCCAACTGAATTTCGATAATCTTGTGCCAACCTACCCACCAGTAGCGGTTTCACTAAACGTTATTACTCATCCTCAAGATCCGCTATTAATGCTTTCATTTCTGCGATCTCTTCCCGCTGGGTCTCGATAATTGAGTCGGCGAGTTCACGTACGCGGGGATCGGTTATCTGAGCACGCTCACTGGTCAGAATGGCAATAGAGTGATGCGGAATCATCGCCTTCATATAGGAAACATCATCCACCGTCTGCTGGCTACGCACCAGCCACAGCGCCCCGGCAAAGACCACGATGCTGCCCACCAAAATAGCCAGGTTCACGCCCTTTTTGGAGTACATATCAAGCATGAAACCCAGCATGACCACTGCCATCGTGGCCCCCATGACAATAGCCATGTAAGTACGAGTTTCACTGAAAGTGACATGGTCTAGCTGGTAAGTGTTCAGGTACATCAACCCCAACATGATCACGGTCGCCGTCACGATCATAGCGCCGAAACGTAAATACATTTTCATCGCATTCCTCCTTGAACCAATTATCGGAGTTACGAGTGTAGATACCGATTCGCTATCCTGGCGAATGACAACGGTGCAACCAAAGGATGCTTTTCATGTCCCGCAACGATCACCAGGAAAGAAGCTCCCCATTGCTATGCCAAAACCCACCACTGTTATCTAGTGTCAGTGCTTCAATACGGGCAGCAATCCCTAAAGCAGCTTCTTGCGGGCTTATTAATCCACCAAAATTGACCATGCGTGTTTGCACATAGCCTGGGTGAAGCTGGGCTACCGCAATACCTTTGGGCTTCAGATCTACTGCCAGCGATTTACCAAACGCATTCAGCGCTGCTTTAGAGGCTCGATAACCATAGCGCCCACCGGAGTCGTTATCAGCAATTGAGCCCATTCGACTAGTGATATTGGCGATTTTGCTGCCTTCGGCAAGGTTGGGGAGCAGCGCCTCGACCACCCGCAACGGCGCATAGGCATTAATTTCCATCTGCTCTCGGATACTGTCGAGATCAATATCGCCAAGCGATTCATCACGCAGCATGCCTGCATTGTTAATTAACAGCGTGATCACTTGCCCGTCGAGCGCCGTTATCAGGCGGACGATATCATCTGGCTGGGTCACATCAATGCTCTCAATCACTTGATTAGCCACGCGTTCGAGCTCTTCCGACGACTGACGGCAAACGCCTATAACCTGCCACCCAGCGTCAAAATAGTGCTCTGCCAACGCTAAACCTACGCCGCGATTGGCTCCCGTAATTACCACTGTCGGCTTCATGTTTGTCTCCCTGTTGCCATTTATAATGCGTCCTACCCAGCCTAGGTGATAATCGCGCGATTGGCTTTCTGACAGTCATGGCATTGCCGTTCGTTATCATTCCTTACCACGTTGTCATCGCTTGTTCATCCATTTGACTCGGCAGTGTCATTCACTCTGCCCACACTGCATAAAAACGTGATAAAGGGATGGATCGCTTATGCGGCTCTGCATCGTCAGTGAAACATGGTCACCGGATATTAATGGCGTTGCCCATACGCTGAGCCGGTTAAGCTACGAACTTCGTCGGCAAGGAGTGCCGGTTGATGTTATTCGTCCTCGCCCAAGAACCCCTAGTCATGCAACGGGGGTGAACAGCGAACTGCAAGTGCAGCGCCTTGCTTTACCCGGCTATTCCGATGTTCAGGTGGGATTAGTCACACCCGCCACATTACGACGCTTTTGGGACCAACATCGCCCTGATGTTATCTACTTAGCAACCCAAGGCCCGCTCGGCTGGGCTGCTCGTCAAGCGGCACGGCGGCTCAATATCCCTCTAGTGGCGGGTTGGCACACGAACTTTGATCACTACTGCGAAGATTATGGTGTTACTTGGCTGGCATCGACCACACGGCGCTACCTTCGCTACTTTCATAATGGCTGCGACCTAACGTTAGTGCCTACCCATCAGCAAGCTAATACGCTTCAACAGCAAGGGATCCGGGATATCCATGTGCTTTCACGTGGGCTAGACGGAGAGCGCTTCTCGCCTGCTCATCGTGATACACAATTGCGCCAGCGCTGGGGCGTAGGCGAACATCAGCCGGTCGCACTTTATGTTGGTCGGTTAGCCGCCGAAAAAAACCTCACCCTGCTCCATGAAAGCCTTCAAGCCATGCGCGAAGTGCGTCCCGATATCGCTCAGGTCATCGTAGGCGACGGCCCTGCGCGGGCACAGCTGGAAAAAGCACTGCCGGACGCGCATTTCACCGGCTTCGTGGGGCAGGAATCGCTGGCTCGCCACTATGCCAGTGCCGATCTGTTTATTTTCCCCTCACTTTCAGAAACCTGGGGGAATGTGGTCGCAGAAGCAATGGCCAGCGGCTTAGCCGTGGTGGCTTATGAGCATGCTGCCAGCGCCGAACTCATTAATAGTGGCTATAACGGTATTACCGTTCCCGCTGGCAATAGCGCTGCCTTTCAGCAGGCAGCGGTCGAGCTGTGCCAGCACCCCGCTGACTACGCGCGCCTAGGTCGAGTAGCGCGCTTACGTGCACTTGAACAGAGCTGGACAGGGATTGCAGAGCAGTTTCTGCGTTATTTACACCAAGCCCAGGAGGCTCACCATGCGCCCGCGTCCGCTTGTCGTATTCGACCGTCTTGATTTACTAGAGTGGCAATTATGCCAGCGCATATCGCGGCTCTCGCTGTATCGCCCCTGGCGCATTACTCTGCAAGCTGCCAGCCGCTTAGGTGATTGGCCGGTATGGGTGCTGCTGATTCTGGCCCAGCCCTGGCTTCAACCAAACGGCTCGTGGCGGTTGATGCAGTACAGCGTTATTGCGCTGTTTGCCATAGCTGTATATCGCCTGGTAAAAACACGACTCTGTCGTGAGCGGCCCTTTATCACCTATAGCGAGGGCATCCTGTGCTGTGAACCGGCACGTGATCGTTATAGTTTTCCCAGCGGCCACACCATGCATGCGGTGATGTTTAGCGTATTAGTAGCCGCTCACACCCCCTGGCTACTACCGGTGATCCTACCGCTATCCCTACTGATTGCGATCTCCCGCGTCGGACTGGGGCTGCACTATGTGAGTGATGTACTGGCAGGCGCTGCATTGGGCTATGCCTTTGCCTTGGTCAGCCTTTATTGGATGGGGTAATGGCCGTTTTCTTCCGACTTATTTTTACCGCTTATTAACCGTGGGCTGGCTTGCATTTGGCTTGCTCTATTTCGAGCGTATGGTGCCTGAGCGAGGCAAAGGCCGTTGGAAGCACTAACGCAAAATGCCTGCTTACGCGGGCATTTTAGTTATTTTTAAATAATTGTTATGGTTAGAGCAGTTGGTTAAATGTCGGGAGGCATGTCATCGCGCTCGTCCATAGTGGCCATGAAAGATGTCTTAAACATCATATACACACCAACCCCCGAAAACCCTAAGAACAAAACAAACATGCATAACATCAATGCCATCGCCATAATCTTGTCCCTGGTCGTGTGCGGTCGTTACGTTGACGTTTTCTAACCGCTACATTTGGTTTTATCGAAAGGATAGACTAAAACACAGGTTTTATCTGTACGAGAGCTGTGTGTACAAAAGCGATGCAAAAAGCTAAATTTTAAAATATATAAAAATCAAGTACTTAAAATATTTTTCGCACGCAAAAAGACCACCCCGTTTTCACGAGATGGCCGTTTTGCACCGACTCCACTCCTTGGTCTGATGAACAGCGCCTCCTTGCGCTGCAACCAGTGAGTGGGCGGATTGTCCTTTAACTTAACTCCCTGTTTGTCTTTCGGCGTCCTGCCTTCCTTTTTTCTCTCAACCCACTCACTTAGTTACTAATAACAATTATCTAAACGGCTAGAGCTAAACAACTGAACTTCTACGCAACTACTCAGTAGCTGCAGGGACTGCGCCAAGCCATGCCAATAATCAACATTAATAATTAAAAACAATAACTTAAAAACAACAAACATCTCCAAATAGGCTAATTTCCCTGCACTTTTGATGTGTAGAACTGGCACATGCGACATAAGCACACGTTATCAAGACACATCTATCTAGCTGAAACACATTAAAATGATGGCGAAACGGCGCAACAGCGATTATTTTTGCTAACGAACCTTCCCACTTTGCTATAAAAAGGCTTTGCTTTAAAAAGTGTCCAGACAGCTCTATCAATGTTTGACGCACGCCCATGCCTTTGAGGAAACCGCTATGAAACGTACTATTGCGCTTGCCATACTCGTCATGACCACACTTCTGTTGGTAAGTGGTTGCAATACCATTCGGGGTGCTGGTGAGGATATCGAACAGGGTGGAGAAGCTATCCAACGCTCAGCGAGCTAAACGTGATGATGACTGTTTACTTATCCCACGGCCTAGAGAGCGGCCCAGGGGCACTTAAAATCCAGGCACTAAAAGGCGTTGCTGAAAAACTAGATGATTGTGAGCCCGTGGTAATGGACTATCGAGGCATGGCAGAGCCCCAGCAACGTCTTCAGCATCTTTTACAGGTGATAGCCGAGCGCGGTGATGACCCTGCCCACTGTGTACTGGCAGGTTCAAGCCTGGGCGGGTGGCTAAGCGCGGCCGTCAGCGCTCAGCAGCCCGTATTAGGCTGTTTTTTGTTAGCCCCCGCGTTAGGCATAGCCGCCTACCCTGAAACGTCGCCCACCATCCAGGCACGCCACACGCACATTGTTCACGGCTGGCGCGATGATATCGTTGCCCCTGAACCGGTGATTGAACGTGCTCGCCTGCAGCGGCTGTCGCTGAGAATGGTGGACGATGATCACCGCTTACACGCCAGCCTCGACACCATTTTGGTCGATTTTGAGCGCTTTCTATGTCAATGCAGCGCGGACTCTCAGAACGACGCATAACCGCTGACCAAAACAAACATTCGACACAAGCAACCAAAACCTATACAAATGGTGTACACCAAAACCAGATAGTGAGGAAATTGCTTATGTTTGGCATGTTTAAGCGCGACCCCAAAAAGAAACTCCAGCAAAATTATGAGCGTAAACTGCAAGCCGCGATGGAAGCGTCTCGTAACGGCGATATGCGCGCCAATGCCACCCTTACCGAAGAAGCTGAGGCGATATTGGCTGAGATTAAACGCCTTGAGCAGTAACGACTGCTTAGCCTTTACTCGTCAGCCAGTGCTGGCAGCAGCGTTTTTAATTTGCGGGTCAGTGTATTACGCCCCCAGCCAAGCAGTTCAGCGGCTTCACCTTTGCGTCCACCGGTATGCTTTAAAGCGGTTTCAATCAGAATCCGCTCAAAATCGGGCACCGCCTCTTCCAAAAGATGGGTATGGCCTTCGGCCAAGGCATGATCCGCCCAGTCGCGAAACGCCGTACGCCAATCGCCATGGGCGCTACTTTCGGAAGCGCTTGGCGAGCGCAGTTCCTGCGGCAAATCTTCAACCAGGATTTCACGCCCCGACGCCATCACCGTCAGCCACCGGCAGATATTTTCCAACTGCCGCACGTTACCGGGCCACGGCAAGCGTGTTAGGTGGGCTTCCGCTTCACTGGTCAGCACCTTGATATCGGTAGTCAGCTCTTTCGCCGCTTCGGCCAGAAAGTGTCGGGTTAAACGTGGTATATCTTCGCGCCTTTCAGCCAGTTTCGGCAGGTGGATACGAATCACGTTCAGGCGGTGGAACAAATCCTCCCGGAAGCGGCCGTCATCCACCAGCACTTCTAGATTTTGGTGAGTAGCGGCGATGATACGCACGTCCACTTTGACCGGCGTATGCCCCCCGACGCGATAGAACTCACCATCCGCCAGCACGCGCAGCAGGCGCGTTTGGGTTTCCGATGGCATATCGCCTATTTCATCTAAAAACAGTGTGCCGCCGTTGGCCTGCTCAAACCGCCCTTGGCGCTGCTGTGCCGCCCCAGTAAAAGCACCCTTCTCATGGCCAAACAGCTCCGATTCGATCAAGTCGCGAGGAATCGCCGCCATGTTCAACGCGATAAAGGGTTTACCGGCACGCGGGCTATGCTGATGCAGCGCCTGGGCAACGCGCTCTTTACCCGTCCCCGACTCCCCGTTGATTAACACCGTGATATGCGAGTGAGAAAGACGGCCAATGGCGCGAAACACCTCCTGCATCGCGGGCGCTTCACCAATAATCTCAGCGTTTAAGCCTTCCGGCACGGCGACCGGTCGTTGGCGTTCCCGGGCGTGGGCCACGGCGCGGCGCACCAGCGCCAGGGCTTCATCAACGTCAAACGGTTTAGGCAGGTATTCAAACGCCCCGCCCTGATAGGAAGCGACGGCGCTGTCTAGGTCGGAATGGGCGGTCATCACGATCACCGGTAGATCGGGATGCGCCTCGCGTACTCTCGCCATTAAGTCCAGGCCGTCGATGCCTGGCATACGAATGTCGGTGACCAGCACGTCGGGAGGGCTTTCCAGTAAACGCGCAAGGGCTGTATCTGCACGCTCAATACACTCAACATCGAGATCGGGCTGCGCCAAGGCGCGCTCCAGCACCCAGCGGATAGCGCGGTCGTCATCGACAATCACCACCCGCGCAACATCGGTACGTGTAGCCTCAGTCATGACGCTTCTCCGGTAAAATTATTACCAATGGAATCAGTAAACGAAATTCGGTATGTCCGGGTCGTGAGTCGCATTCGATCAATCCTTGATGTTGGTGCAAAATCGACTGGGCGATCGATAACCCAAGGCCACTGCCTTCTGCGCGTCCTGACACCATCGGGTAGAACAGCGTTTCCTGCAGCGTATCGGGAATGCCTGGGCCGTTATCAATCACCGAGACTTCACTGACTAAGCGGTGGCGTTCCGCCCCGAGGGTAAACTGTCGCCGGGCGCGGGTGCGCAATATTAAGGTAGGTTCAGGGGTTTGAGCATCGCTCATGGCTTGCACGGCGTTGCGTGCAACGTTGAGTACCGCTTGAATCATTTGAGATTCATCGCCGGAAAGGTCGGGCAAACTGGGGTCATAATCGCGGCTAATAACAACGCTGGGATGCTCGGCAATTAACAGCGCGCGTACACGCTCCAACACCCGGTGAATATTGACCGGCTCATGCTTAAGCACACGGTTAGGGCCCAGCATGGAGTCGACCAAGTCGCGCAGCCGATCCACCTCTTCCACAATGATATGGGTATATTCGCGCAGCGCCGGATCGTCTAAATCCCGTTCTAACAGCTGTGCAGCACCACGAATCCCGCCGAGCGGGTTTTTCACTTCGTGAGCAAGCCCACGGGCCAATATCTTGATGGTTTCTTGGCGAGTGGTCAGCGCCTCTTCACGCGAGATCTGCATTAACCGATCCCGCGGCTCCACTTCTAACAGTAACTCGTCGTCCGATAGCGGCGTTACAGTGTAGTCGACCGTCAGCGGCTCACTGTTCAGCGGCGTAATACGCGCTTCTCGCTGGGTGTAAGGATGAAACGCATCCCGCGCTTTAGCCAATACCTCATCGATGCTGTCAACACCGCCCAGAAGCGTATCTAGGCTGATGCCGTGAACGCGGCTTAAGCTAACCGCTAGTAAGGCTTCAGCGGCAGGGTTCATCCAGCGCACACGCAGCTCGCCGTCCAGCAGCAGTACCGCCGTGGTGAGATGTTCAAGCAAACGCTGATGCATGGTGGTGTCCTGAGAAATTACGTCTTCCATCGCCGTTGCAGACCTACAGGTGGATAATCAATGAGGGAACTGCAAAAAGCGCGCCAATTATGCATTTATGCCTAGTTGCACGGCTTGCGGGCATAGCAATAAAAGAAGATGGATCGTTTTAGCGCAATCACCGCGCCAAATGCCTCCACAACCGCACCAATTTAGTGCATTCGAGATTTTAACCACCCGGTCTAAGGAACCGTAATCGTCACTGCGGGCGTGCGGTGCTGTAAACGCTGGCTACTATCCAGTAGCTCTGCTTGAAGCTCGTGCTGCCCCGCAGGAAGCCCCGTTAACCAGAAAACATCACTGTGCAGCGCGGTCTGGCTAATCTCTCCATTCACTATCAGCCGCACTTGGTGGTCATCGCGCAGCGGAGGCGCAATAGCCACTTCCACCGCGGTGCTTCGCTCCGGCAGCCGTGCGCCTTGCTGGGGCAGTGCAATCGAAAAATGGTCATACGGCATAAAAGGCTGCCCTGGCTTGCCACGTGGGCGCCCAGTAGCGGGCGTGGCTACACTGGCCGTAGCTGCGCTTAACCCAGGCGGCAGGCTTGGCAACGGTGCCAATTCCAACGCCTCCCCGCCGCGGCCAGGGTTATCGGTAAACGTAACGTTGCCGTGCTCATCAATGACCCTGAAAACCGTTTGCCCAAAAGCCGCACCTGACATGATGGCCGCCCCGATGCCCAGCAAAGCGGCCATCAAGAAGCTGATCGTGTACGTGGTTAGCTTGCCCATACTGCTCCTCACACTTGTCACACCCTCAATAACGAAAAACCCCGCCGAAGCGGGGTTTTGATACTATTTTGATCAACTGCGTTTTGATCAACTGCGTCTTTATCAACTGTTACCACCGCTAGGGTGATGGTAGCAGTTAGGTGCTAAAAGCGCTGATTAGCAGCTGTAGTACATATCAAACTCGATGGGGTGCGTCGTCATACGGATACGCTCCACTTCTTCCATCTTGAGTTCGATGTAGGCATCGATCATTTCGTCGGTGAACACGCCACCTTCGGTCAGGAACGCACGGTCAGCGTCGAGGGCTTCCAGTGCTTGATCCAGGCTGTGTGCTACGGTCGGTACTAACTTGCCTTCTTCTGGCGGCAGGTCGTACAGGTTTTTATCCATTGCATCGCCAGGATGGATCTTGTTCTTGATACCGTCGATACCGGCCATCAACATGGCAGAGAATGCCAGGTACGGGTTGGCAGTCGGATCAGGGAAGCGAGCTTCAACACGCTTGCCTTTCGGGCTAGCGGTGTAAGGAATACGGATAGAAGCAGAACGGTTACGGGCACTGTAGGCCAGCATGACCGGCGCTTCAAAGCCAGGTACCAGACGCTTGTACGAGTTGGTAGAAGCGTTAGTAAAGGCGTTTAGGGCACGGGCGTGCTTGATGATGCCGCCGATATAGAAAAGCGCCATTTCAGACAGGCCAGCGTACTCGTCACCGGCGAACTGGTTCTCACCACCTTTCCAGAACGACTGGTGAACGTGCATACCAGAACCGTTGTCGCCTACCAGCGGCTTCGGCATAAAGGTCGCCGTTTTACCATACGCGTGCGCCACGTTGTGGATCACGTACTTCATTTCCTGCACTTCGTCAGCTTTCTTCACCAGCGTGTTGAATTTAACGCCGATTTCGTTCTGACCCGCGTTGGCAACTTCGTGGTGGTGAACCTCGACAGTCTGGCCAATCGCTTCCAGGGTGTTACACATCGCGCCACGAATATCGTGGAAGCTGTCAACCGGGGGAACCGGGAAGTAGCCGCCTTTAACGCGCGGGCGGTGGCCTAAGTTACCGCCTTCTACCTGGTTACTGGTCGCCCAAGCGCCTTCGTCAGACGTGATTTTGTACATGGAGCCCTGAATGTCAGACTTCCAATGCACTTCGTCAAAGATAAAGAATTCAGGCTCAGGACCGAAAAACGCAGTGTCGCCCAGGCCAGTAGACTCTAGATAAGCTTCAGCGCGCTTGGCGATGGAGCGCGGGTCACGATCGTAGCCCTGCATAGTGGCCGGCTCGATGATGTCGCAGCGCAGAACCAGCGTCGCATCTTCGGTGAAGGGGTCGAGATAGCCAGTGCCATCTTCCGGGCGCAGAATCATGTCGGATTCGTTAATGCCCTTCCAACCTTCGATAGAAGAGCCATCAAACATCTGGCCATTCTCAAAGAATTCTTCGTTCACATCGCGAGCAGGCACAGTCACGTGCTGTTCTTTACCGCGAGTGTCGGTGAAACGCAGATCTACCCACTTAACATCATGTTCTTCAATTAGCGCGAGAGTCTTGGCTGACATAGAGTCCTCCGGTATGAGCGTGGCTTAAAGTTAACGACTGTAAGCTACCGATAAATGTGTTGTTCGACAAAATACGCGCTAAACCGCACGTTTGTCATTCTTGTTCGCTCAACGTTTGCCTGACATTAGTGAACAAATCGCTCAGCGAGCATTTCAGACCGGCTATCGTTTTAGCACGTCGTAGGGCTTATGCCTACGGCCCGCTAGCCGCTTGCAAATATAATGCAGAGAACATGCCAACCCTGCACCAAGATGGCATAAAAAATCAGCAACCAATTGTTTTATAAACGTTAAAAAGTGGACAAGGATGCCTCTTGATGACGCATAGCAGCTAAATGCTGGTTCGGCAGCTGTTTAAAAAAGCCATAGCGCACCAATACAGGGCAAAAATAATGTTTTATGCGCCAATAAAGTGCATGAATAATAGTGAGCCCTCTTTTTTGGCTCGCAAGTTTTTTTACTTGCTACCCAAATAAGCCAGATACTACAATAAATTACAATTTGATAGATTTGCTCACAATCGGAGTCGGCAAATGGGGTCGGTTTGCTTTATCGTTGATGCCATGGTGACGGGTAACATGTTGCCACGCCACTTAAAATCCATACGTGATTCTGGCGTAGCCGACCACTTGCTGCCCATTTTGGTAACCAGCACGCAAGCCCATGCGCGTCTCAGCTCGATTGAGCAGCGCTACCACACTCATTGCTTGATCACCCCCAAGCTACCACTAGGCGCACGCCTCAATAAAGCAGCCTTTGCCAGCCAAGCTGAGTGGTTAATTATTGCGCTGCAGAAGCAGCCACTGCCTGCCAGCCTCTGGGGCTCACTCTACCCGCAATTGAACACCTACAACCTTGATGCCTTAATTGTTGGCCTTGCTCAGCCATCATTAGCCAAACGCATCCTGCGCCGCTTATTGGCAAGCACGCTGCTGTTACCGCCCTACATCGCCGTCAGGCGGGCCTGGCTTGAGCGCTTAGGTGGATTTGATCCCGAGCTGGATGACGCCAGCGCGATTGACGATTTTTTACAGCGTTTGCATGACTGCCCCACTCGCTTAAAAACGTACAGCGGCCGCTTGCTTAGCCAGGCTGCTGAACACACATCCGCCATGCTGCCCAACGACCCGGATCTCGCTTACACATCGAAGCGGTAAGCCGTGCCTTTCGATTTATGCACTCACATATTTCCATTACCGAACCTTCAAGCGCTTGCCAAACAGCATCGCTCCCAGTGTGGTGGTATTCGCCAATTTATTAAGGGCCACCGACCCGGCGAGTCCCACGACGATGAGTACCAGCGCATACACCCCAATCGGCAACGACAAAGGCTCAACGACCAGATCGGCAAGCACAAAGAACATGGGGTGGGCCAAGTAAATCCCAAACGAATACGCATTGATGTGGCGCACCCACAATGGCGCCGGGCGCCCAGCCAAATAACGCATGGCGCAAAGCGTAAACAGCACGAAAAATGGAATCACCCACACCTCTTTGGATGAAAACGCCAGCCAACCCGCAAACGTCGCCGCTATAATTAGCGCCACCAACAGCACCAACCACGCCGGGTGCGCCAATTGCTGCATCCAGGTGGGCCGCTCAGCGAGTACACCCTCTTGAGCTAGCGGGTAGTAGCGCACTAGCACCAGCGCCAGGAAAAACACATAGATCCACCCCAGCGGGGCGATCCACAGCAGGTAGCCGGGCAAATCAACATCAAACCAATAAGCCAGCCCCCAATACGCCATGCTGATAACGCAGGCACCCCACAACCATGGCACCGGATTCAATCGCCACAGCTGCCAGCGGGTAAACAGCCAATAAGCCACGTAAAACTGCATCGCAATGATCAAAAAATAGCCATGCCAGCCCGCATAAACGTAATACTCGATAGCATTAGCCACGAACCCCACCGGCTCATCCGACGCCTGTTGGCTTAACCATTCAGCGGTGGAATAAATAAAGCCATACACAAAGTACGGCACCATCACATACTTTACGCGCTGAATAAGAAACCCCTCCGGCACGGATTTATCGTAGCGAACAGCAAACACAAAGACCGATATAAACAGAAATATTGGCGTACCCAGCACCAGCGGCAGGCGCATTAAATCAGTGGCGACATTATCGAGGCGTTGATTGACGTGATCTAATAAATGAAACAAAAAAACGGCTATACAGCCGTAAGCGCGCAACCAATAGATCTCTTCAATTTTTCGCATTGGGCCTCCCGCCGCTACATACGCCTAACCTGCTATCCTGCATGGCTACTTTGTGTAACTGCTCGGCATAACGAGTCTGCATAGCTACGATGAACAACCAGTACCGCCGCGCTGTCCGACTTTATTAAACTAGTTTAATTCCGGAGAAAACGTGTTCATCCCAAAACCACCTTTCCTCTCCTACCGGTTTCGCACCCTACTCACCACTTTTATTGGGTGGCTAACACTCAGCGGCCACAGCTTGGCAAGCGACGTTGAGCATCATTATTTTTCCTCATCCACCCTCGGTTACGATTACCCTTATAGCGTGTATTTACCTGATAATTATGACACCCAGTCGACTACGCCCTATCCCGTCATTTACATGCTGCACGGCTCTTTTGGCACCGACCGCGACTGGGTTTCCCGCGGCAATTTACAACAGGTAGCCGACAGGTTAATTCGCGCAGGGCATATACCCCCGGCAGTTTTCATTATGCCCGGCAGCCGCAGCTGGTGGGTAGATGGCCATAACGAACCCGCCCGTAGCGCGTTTTTTAATGACCTAATGCCCCACGTGGAAGCTACCTATCGCGTTGGGCAAGAACGCCACCTACGTGGCGTAGCGGGGCTTTCCGCCGGTGGTTACGGTGCGCTTAACTTCGCCCTAGAACGGCCTGATTTATTTGCCGCCGTCGCGGCGCTTAGCCCCGCAAGCTACGCCCCCCTACCACCGCGCAACTCCTCCGCCTGGCGCCACCCAGCCTTTATTAATGACCAAGGGCAATTTGACCGCGAGCTTTGGGAAACCCTCAACTACACCGCCCATTTAGAAGAGTACCGCCTGCGTGTCACCCCCCGCGGCACCGATGAAGAAGGCGACCTTCCCCCCGTACCACTGTATATCAGCGCCGGGCGCAGCGACGTTTACGACGCAGAATTTCACGCCCGCTTACTCCGCCAAGCCATGGAGCGCATTCAACCCAACGAGGTACGGCTCGACCTTTACCCCGGCGGCCACACATGGCAGGTTTGGCGCGCCAGCCTACCCGCCGCGCTCAATTTCCTGTTTCAATACGTGGGGCAAACAAACAGCGTAGCGGGAATTGAAAAACAAGCTGAAACACAAGTTGAAACGCAAACTGAAGAACAGATTGAAGAGCAGAATGAAGAACAAGCCAATGAAGCGCGAGCAGAGGCAGCAAGCCCAGGCGGTTTAGAAAGCACCGCCAGCCCTGATGAAGTAAGCAGCTGAACGCACTACACTGAAGCAACATCCAACACGACAAGGAAGACCACAATGCATCAGCATATTGAATGGGACGAACCCGGCAGCGCCAGCGTAGCGGAATACTTTAAAAACGACCCCGACCACAGGGCACCCGACCCAGGCGATATTATTTCCGCACGTTTCCAGGGCATGATGGTACGCATCAAAGTAGAAGCCTACCGCGAAGATGACGCTGTCAGCATTGGCGAAGTTGTCGCCATTATCGACACCAGCGGCGGCCGCCACCAACGCCACAGCAAGCTCGAAGTCGGCCACATCGTACGGGTACCCGACGACAAACGCGCCATGGAAACACCGCCGAAAGAAGATTAACGCGTTAGCGCGTTCCTGATTTCAGTAACAGAGGCCATCCAACGCGATGGCTTTTTTGTGTGAATTTGAATAGCCAAGCAGCCATTCTTGAGTAGCGTAATCGCAACCACATTGATGGCCTTGCGATTACGCGCAGCAATACCAAAGGCACTTATCATATTTATTGCGGATGGGGAGACTCGAACTCCCACATCTTTCTGAGCTGCCTGAGCTACAGCGCAAATTAATCACCTAAGGTGGCAGGCAAACTATCCTCACACTCCGCGTTAGCAACAGTTAACAGAAGCCACCATGTAAATTTATACTCACTTCAATATTGTCGCCTGTTGTCTTCTTGCGTTTACACTAAACAAATGCAAAGTGGTTTAGCGGTTTTAGAGGAGTATCACTATGGCCGTACATTATGAACACGATGCCTATGCCTGGGCCCTGGAGCAAGCTGGGCTACTGCGGGCGGGGAAACTGGAGCAACTTGATCTTGAGCACCTCGCCGAGGAGATTGAGAGCATGGGCAAAAGCGAACGGCGCGCGCTGGTCAGCCAATTGGCTCGTCTGTTAATGCACCTGCTGAAATGGGATCACCAGCCCGAACGCCGCTCACGTAGCTGGCGGTTGACGATCATTGATGCCCAAGCCAAAACGAATCGCTTACTGAACGACAACCCCAGCCTAAAAGCATCATTACCTGAACTGATGAGCGAAGCGTACGAAGATGCACGCCGCGCAGCAGCGATTGAGACCGATAGCGAGCTGCACGCTTTTCCAGAAAAGTGTATGTACAGTTTCGATGAAGCGGTAACGTTTCAACCTGTCGAGCACTAAATCGCATGAAAGCAGTCAGGCCTAACCACTTACTCGCCCAATGCACGTCACTTGTAGCTTGGCATGAGCGCTAGCGCACCCCGAAAGCACCGCACAGCGATACTACCAGTACACATCTTAAATCTAGCAAAACTGCCTGGACGGCAGCGTACTCTCACCCATACTTCTGCGCTTCGTTGACGTTTACCTGAGCTACCTGGGCAGCGCACGAGCAGGATGCCTACGCCTGGGCGCTTGAACATTTCTGAGCTGCCTGGGCGGCAGCGCACGGCCAGCACTCAAGATGCCCTGCGCGACGAATTTTCTGAGCTGCCTGGGCGGCAGCGCACGGCCAGCACTCAAGATGCCCTGCGCGACGAATTTTCTGAGCTGCCTGGGCGGCAGCGCACGGTGAACAGCTTGGTGATGTGGGTTCGCCTTGTTTCTGAGCTGCCTGGGCGGCAGCGCACGGGCATTTGCGCGGCTGCTTGGTGGCGCGGGTTTTCTGAGCTGCCTGGGCGGCAGCGCACGAGGGAGGGGCCGTTGATTTGAATTTACCCTTTTTCTGAGCTGCCTGGGCGGCAGCGCACGACTACATTCGCGATACGGGCGGCAGCTTGTCTTTCTGAGCTGCCTGGGCGGCAGCGCACTCGGTGTTGACGCTGGGGATAGCCGCTGCTTTTTTCTGAGCTGCCTGGGCGGCAGCGCACAATTTCGCATCGGCACGCACTGAAATGGTTAGTTTCTGAGCTGCCTGGGCGGCAGCGCACGACCCCACTGGGTCGGCACGCCAATAGCGTCATTTCTGAGCTGCCTGGGCGGCAGCGCACTCTCGCCCGCCTCACTGGCCTGGCTTTCTAGCTTTCTGAGCTGCCTGGGCGGCAGCGCACTGGAGAATTCCCAGGCGGCGGGGGTGGTGGCGTTTCTGAGCTGCCTGGGCGGCAGCGCACAGGGCAACATCGAGAAGGCCGAAGCCTGGAACTTTCTGAGCTGCCTGGGCGGCAGCGCACATGGGCGTGAATCCCAACAGCGGCCGATTCCATTTCTGAGCTGCCTGGGCGGCAGCGCACGGCACCAAAGGCAAGATAGTCACGCCTGACATTTTCTGAGCTGCCTGGGCGGCAGCGCACGTCCCGCCCGCTGGCTTGCCCGACGACGTAGTTTTCTGAGCTGCCTGGGCGGCAGCGCACGCAGCTTGCCGAGCGCCTTCAAGGCTTCGTTCTTTCTGAGCTGCCTGGGCGGCAGCGCACGTTGAGCCTAGGAACTTGCGCGGGATGCCGGCGTTTCTGAGCTGCCTGGGCGGCAGCGCACATGGGCACGGTAGGCACCGGCAAAAGCCACCTTTTCTGAGCTGCCTGGGCGGCAGCGCACCCAACAAGCGGCCCATCATGTCCGACTTGAAATTTCTGAGCTGCCTGGGCGGCAGCGCACGGGGTGTAGTGAATGACGCATCAGGGTCAGATTTTCTGAGCTGCCTGGGCGGCAGCGCACTAACGCACGGTTGAATTGCTGCTTGGCCTCCATTTCTGAGCTGCCTGGGCGGCAGCGCACTTCGCGATGCGGGAGATTGACGGCATAAGCGATTTCTGAGCTGCCTGGGCGGCAGCGCACCTTAGCGAGCACTTGGAGTCTGCCGAGCTACTTTTCTGAGCTGCCTGGGCGGCAGCGCACCTTGGCGATCTGCAAAGCTGGCTTCCAGTTCCTTTCTGAGCTGCCTGGGCGGCAGCGCACGCTTCGTAGCTAACAGGATTGCGAGCTAGCTTTTTCTGAGCTGCCTGGGCGGCAGCGCACACGCCCGTAACCTGCGCAGCCACCTAGCGTCCTTTCTGAGCTGCCTGGGCGGCAGCGCACGCGATTAGCGGCCCGCCTTGCGCCCAGTCGATTTTCTGAGCTGCCTGGGCGGCAGCGCACGGCGCCAGCGCGCAAACCTTTGTGCTGCGCGTTTTCTGAGCTGCCTGGGCGGCAGCGCACGAGCTCATCAATGACCAGCTCATACGCGGGCTTTTCTGAGCTGCCTGGGCGGCAGCGCACCAAAGAAGCGAGGCGAACCTCCTACCCACATTTTTCTGAGCTGCCTGGGCGGCAGCGCACAGATGACAGCACCGCGCGGCAGGAACAGGAATTTTCTGAGCTGCCTGGGCGGCAGCGCACCGGGTGCTATTGTCCTTGTTGCTGAAGTACTGTTTCTGAGCTGCCTGGGCGGCAGCGCACTGCAAGCAGTGCGCGCGCCGTTCGTGCCAGAATTTCTGAGCTGCCTGGGCGGCAGCGCACAGGCCAACGCCGAACGTGGCACCGGTGTCGATTTTCTGAGCTGCCTGGGCGGCAGCGCACTAGGCGGTCGGCGGCGTCGACGAGGTCTATTTTTTCTGAGCTGCCTGGGCGGCAGCGCACTCGCAGGCCCAAAAACCCGCGCGCTACTTCATTTTCTGAGCTGCCTGGGCGGCAGCGCACCAGGTCGCCTGCCGACATCCAGATTTCATCGTTTTCTGAGCTGCCTGGGCGGCAGCGCACTGCAGTTCGCCCAGGCGCTGCTCGATGTGGGCTTTCTGAGCTGCCTGGGCGGCAGCGCACGCAGCTTATCCAGCACCTCTAACGAATCGTTATTTCTGAGCTGCCTGGGCGGCAGCGCACCCTTCCCGGTCTTTGCCCATCAGCACGCCAGCTTTCTGAGCTGCCTGGGCGGCAGCGCACGATCCCAAGAAGCGCTACTTTCGCGTGCGCACTTTCTGAGCTGCCTGGGCGGCAGCGCACAAGCAGCATGAAAAGGATCGCCGCTTCTTCCTTTTCTGAGCTGCCTGGGCGGCAGCGCACTGTTGGCATCACGGCGGTCCATCATTTGGGACTTTCTGAGCTGCCTGGGCGGCAGCGCACCGCAGAATGCGCACCATGACTTCACCGTCGCGTTTCTGAGCTGCCTGGGCGGCAGCGCACCGTTGGCCTTGAGGGCTTTTGCGTAGGGGTTGTTTCTGAGCTGCCTGGGCGGCAGCGCACCCGAAACGGCGGCGGTGTTCGCGGCCACCGATTTTCTGAGCTGCCTGGGCGGCAGCGCACCGTCGCGCCCGTAACCAGGGCAGGCGGGGCGTTTTCTGAGCTGCCTGGGCGGCAGCGCACTCACCCAACAGATCTAAAAAAGCGCGCTCGAATTTCTGAGCTGCCTGGGCGGCAGCGCACAACCGTAACCAGGGCGGTGTGAGGGCGAAGCCTTTCTGAGCTGCCTGGGCGGCAGCGCACCGTAGCAACTGTTCAATCTCAGCCAGGCTATTTTTCTGAGCTGCCTGGGCGGCAGCGCACACTGACGTTCGCGCGGCTGGCGGTACCGGAGATTTCTGAGCTGCCTGGGCGGCAGCGCACTGACAGGGCGCGCATGTCGCCGGTGTAGCCGTTTTCTGAGCTGCCTGGGCGGCAGCGCACGGTTCGCCCTGGCTGGGCGGCGAAGTGTTCGCTTTCTGAGCTGCCTGGGCGGCAGCGCACGCTGGACGGCGCCAGCGGGTCGCCTAGCTGGTTTTCTGAGCTGCCTGGGCGGCAGCGCACTTATCGCCAATTTGCAAATCGGCAGGGCGGCTTTTCTGAGCTGCCTGGGCGGCAGCGCACTACGAAACAATGCGCGAAAGACGCGCCCCGATTTTCTGAGCTGCCTGGGCGGCAGCGCACCGACCATGGATAGCCAAACAAAAACGGGCTCGTTTCTGAGCTGCCTGGGCGGCAGCGCACTGGCAGCATCGAGTTATTCCGAGTGACGTGGTTTTCTGAGCTGCCTGGGCGGCAGCGCACTTGGATTGTTAACGCCGATACGGCAGAGGAGGTTTCTGAGCTGCCTGGGCGGCAGCGCACTTCGTGCCAAAAGAAACTTTAACCCAGATCACTTTCTGAGCTGCCTGGGCGGCAGCGCACCCAACGGATCAGCGGCAGACGTACCGCCCCCATTTCTGAGCTGCCTGGGCGGCAGCGCACGACTACAACAGAGAGTAACCCCCTCTCTCTCTTTTCTGAGCTGCCTGGGCGGCAGCGCACGCATGCAGACTCGCAAAGCCATCGAGCATTTTTTTCTGAGCTGCCTGGGCGGCAGCGCACACGAAACGTCGGGTCCAATCGGCCTGGGTGTTTTTCTGAGCTGCCTGGGCGGCAGCGCACATAATTCACTAGGTGGTGAAACACCTGCACCATTTCTGAGCTGCCTGGGCGGCAGCGCACTCGGGTGACATTAGCACCGCCATCGACTGGATTTTCTGAGCTGCCTGGGCGGCAGCGCACAGGATCAAACTGGGTGCGGGAATCGATCATGATTTCTGAGCTGCCTGGGCGGCAGCGCACCCTGTCTCAGCGTCGTAACTGTCGCCGATCTTTTTCTGAGCTGCCTGGGCGGCAGCGCACTGCTCAATCAGGTCTTCGCACTCGGCTTGGTATTTCTGAGCTGCCTGGGCGGCAGCGCACGGTAGGAGGGGTATGCTTGTGCATATCAGGTTTTTCTGAGCTGCCTGGGCGGCAGCGCACAAACGGCCAGGCGGGGGTATCAGTTTTCGCTGTTTCTGAGCTGCCTGGGCGGCAGCGCACGATGATGCGCTATCAGCCGCACCCAAGCCGGATTTCTGAGCTGCCTGGGCGGCAGCGCACTTTGGAGCAATACGAGTGAAAAACTCCTCCATTTTCTGAGCTGCCTGGGCGGCAGCGCACTATCGCTCACGCATCCCCCTTAGCCATCATCTTTTCTGAGCTGCCTGGGCGGCAGCGCACAGCCGGTGCGTACTACCAGGCGTTTGAGGCAGTTTCTGAGCTGCCTGGGCGGCAGCGCACGTCACCGGCTTTGAGTTTAGTTTGCTGGATAATTTCTGAGCTGCCTGGGCGGCAGCGCACGACCCCACTGGGTCGGCACGCCAATAGCGTCATTTCTGAGCTGCCTGGGCGGCAGCGCACTCTCGCCCGCCTCACTGGCCTGGCTTTCTAGCTTTCTG
This sequence comes from Vreelandella arctica, assembly GCF_037070215.1. Lineage (NCBI taxonomy): Bacteria > Pseudomonadati > Pseudomonadota > Gammaproteobacteria > Oceanospirillales > Halomonadaceae > Vreelandella > Vreelandella arctica. The sequence goes on from NZ_JBANSN010000006.1 coordinate 156,479, forward strand.
AGCTGCCTGGGCGGCAGCGCACTGGAGAATTCCCAGGCGGCGGGGGTGGTGGCGTTTCTGAGCTGCCTGGGCGGCAGCGCACAGGGCAACATCGAGAAGGCCGAAGCCTGGAACTTTCTGAGCTGCCTGGGCGGCAGCGCACATGGGCGTGAATCCCAACAGCGGCCGATTCCATTTCTGAGCTGCCTGGGCGGCAGCGCACGGCACCAAAGGCAAGATAGTCACGCCTGACATTTTCTGAGCTGCCTGGGCGGCAGCGCACGTCCCGCCCGCTGGCTTGCCCGACGACGTAGTTTTCTGAGCTGCCTGGGCGGCAGCGCACGCAGCTTGCCGAGCGCCTTCAAGGCTTCGTTCTTTCTGAGCTGCCTGGGCGGCAGCGCACGTTGAGCCTAGGAACTTGCGCGGGATGCCGGCGTTTCTGAGCTGCCTGGGCGGCAGCGCACATGGGCACGGTAGGCACCGGCAAAAGCCACCTTTTCTGAGCTGCCTGGGCGGCAGCGCACCCAACAAGCGGCCCATCATGTCCGACTTGAAATTTCTGAGCTGCCTGGGCGGCAGCGCACGGGGTGTAGTGAATGACGCATCAGGGTCAGATTTTCTGAGCTGCCTGGGCGGCAGCGCACTAACGCACGGTTGAATTGCTGCTTGGCCTCCATTTCTGAGCTGCCTGGGCGGCAGCGCACTTCGCGATGCGGGAGATTGACGGCATAGGCGATTTCTGAGCTGCCTGGGCGGCAGCGCACCTTAGCGAGCACTTGGAGTCTGCCGAGCTACTTTTCTGAGCTGCCTGGGCGGCAGCGCACCTTGGCGATCTGCAAAGCTGGCTTCCAGTTCCTTTCTGAGCTGCCTGGGCGGCAGCGCACGCTTCGTAGCTAACAGGATTGCGAGCTAGCTTTTTCTGAGCTGCCTGGGCGGCAGCGCACACGCCCGTAACCTGCGCAGCCACCTAGCGTCCTTTCTGAGCTGCCTGGGCGGCAGCGCACGCGATTAGCGGCCCGCCTTGCGCCCAGTCGATTTTCTGAGCTGCCTGGGCGGCAGCGCACGGCGCCAGCGCGCAAACCTTTGTGCTGCGCGTTTTCTGAGCTGCCTGGGCGGCAGCGCACGAGCTCATCAATGACCAGCTCATACGCGGGCTTTTCTGAGCTGCCTGGGCGGCAGCGCACCAAAGAAGCGAGGCGAACCTCCTACCCACATTTTTCTGAGCTGCCTGGGCGGCAGCGCACAGATGACAGCACCGCGCGGCAGGAACAGGAATTTTCTGAGCTGCCTGGGCGGCAGCGCACTATAAGGATGAGAAAACCCGCGCCGCCATGCTTTTCTGAGCTGCCTGGGCGGCAGCGCACGCGGACGCCCTGGCTTGACCTACTTGCAGGACTTTCTGAGCTGCCTGGGCGGCAGCGCACTCACCTTCACGCACGAACAGCGCTGCCCGTTCTTTCTGAGCTGCCTGGGCGGCAGCGCACCCAAGAAGCAAGCCTATCTGGTGCCGCGTGATTTTCTGAGCTGCCTGGGCGGCAGCGCACATCCGCATCACGCCAGCAAAGCGCGGCGTTGATTTCTGAGCTGCCTGGGCGGCAGCGCACCAGGTTCCAGCGCTGCTTCTCGCTAAGGTTGCTTTCTGAGCTGCCTGGGCGGCAGCGCACCGCCATCAATGTGGAACGCACGCAGCTTCTCTTTTCTGAGCTGCCTGGGCGGCAGCGCACGTACCGTGTCCTATTGCCAAATGGCCTTGAATTTTCTGAGCTGCCTGGGCGGCAGCGCACTTTTACAAAGTTGACCATGACGCCTTAGACGATTTCTGAGCTGCCTGGGCGGCAGCGCACACCTGCGTACAACAAGCGGCCTGCTTCACTCATTTCTGAGCTGCCTGGGCGGCAGCGCACCCATTGCTTTGGCATTGATCACGCTTTCCAGTTTTCTGAGCTGCCTGGGCGGCAGCGCACGGGGAATTGGGCGCGTAGCTGCTCGGGTAGCTTTTCTGAGCTGCCTGGGCGGCAGCGCACTGCTCACGGGGATCTGCCGGGTCTCGCCGTTGTTTCTGAGCTGCCTGGGCGGCAGCGCACATCCTGCGCAGCCACAAGCCAGGCATGCGCATTTTCTGAGCTGCCTGGGCGGCAGCGCACACACCGCTTTCGCCAAAGGCGCGCGGGTTTTCTTTCTGAGCTGCCTGGGCGGCAGCGCACTGGGGCGAGATAAGGATGGTTATCTGCGCGTTTTTCTGAGCTGCCTGGGCGGCAGCGCACCGAACGCGCGGACGCCCCGCTAGACACCGTCTTTTCTGAGCTGCCTGGGCGGCAGCGCACGATACTGAGGACTGCGTGGTGCGCCACTGCATTTTCTGAGCTGCCTGGGCGGCAGCGCACGCATCACGGTCAGACCTATGGCGATTCTGCCTTTTCTGAGCTGCCTGGGCGGCAGCGCACCGGGCGCTGCCCCAGTCGTTGGCGTACTGCTGTTTCTGAGCTGCCTGGGCGGCAGCGCACGCGCTCGAAGGCATTAAACAGGGTGGTCGATTTTTCTGAGCTGCCTGGGCGGCAGCGCACGCGATTGAGCGTGAGTATTGCGCTCGCTCCCTTTTCTGAGCTGCCTGGGCGGCAGCGCACAAAGAAGCGCTGACAGGCGGGCGTGTCACCAATTTCTGAGCTGCCTGGGCGGCAGCGCACTTCAACGTGCGGGCGTGGAGCTTCCCGACGAATTTCTGAGCTGCCTGGGCGGCAGCGCACCAAAGGAGCGCGGTAATGAAGGTTTACTACGTTTTCTGAGCTGCCTGGGCGGCAGCGCACGGTTATACAATGTACCACATAACACACGCATATTTCTGAGCTGCCTGGGCGGCAGCGCACTCGAAAGGGTCTGTAACTTCCTTCACGGTGATTTTCTGAGCTGCCTGGGCGGCAGCGCACTAGAGCATACCAAAATTAATGTGCTGATTGTTAAAGAGCTTTAGCCGAAAAAAGCGGTATCACCCTTTTCAGAGTGACACCGCTAAGTGGTTGATTATTGGTGGCCAATTTTCATGCTAGAAAAAAGGGTCAAAACCAGGGCACCGTGGCGTTGGGGCTTAGGCCGTAATGGCTAAACGTGCCTTCCGTTGCAGAAGCCAACGGTTTGCTATGTTCAATAAACAGGCTAAAACGCTGCTGGGTGGAGCGGCTATTGATCTGCACAAAGGGGAGCTCAATGCGTCGTTCAGCCAACTTGGCATAAATCTTCCGCGCCTCTGCTTCTGAAATATCATGCCGTTTGGCGTAACGTTTGGCCCGGCTTTCACTGCCCGTATTAAATTGCTTACGCGCCACGTTTATATGCTGAGTATTTGCAGGTACCGCAAGCACTTCGCTCACCTGGGTGTGGTCGCGCATACCGGTTAGCCAGTCCGCTCTCATTAGCTGCTGCAAACGTGCTTGCGTGCCATGCAAGCGAAGGTGATCGCCCAGTGTGCGAGCGCGAACACCGTGCTTATAGCCTGGGAAACTGGCGCCTACATCTTCGGCATGTAAATCAAACAGCGCCCGGTGCAGCTTGTTATAAAGCGCGCCCATTAACATTGCCGGGGCAAAGTCAGGATCGGGCCTTAAACGAATGTCGATATAGTGATCCATGGTTTACCCCGCTTCGCCGAATACACCACCGCGAATCAGGGTCGCCATCACAAAGTGCTGATCTTCCTTCGTAGGCACTTGGTCCTTGATCATCCAGTTATCTAGGAGTGAATAGAAATCAGCTTTCTGCTTGGGCTGGCGGTACGCTTTACCCTGCGTGGTCACTGAGCCATACGGCTCAACGGCAATCGGCCCAAGATCATCATCGTTTTCATTGGGGTACCAGGTGTCGATGGTACGAATGGCGTTACCCAACTTTTGCGAGTGAATACCGGCAATGTTGCTGACGTGATAAATCGTTTTGCTCTTATCACCCCGGCCCCGCTCAAGAATCAGCTCTTGTGAAGGAAACACTTCTTGGCCACTGCCCACGCGCACATAGGCCACTACCTCTAGCAGTAAGTGCTGTTCCCCCACCAACGCGGCGGCGATAACACCGGCGAGTTCTTTAAGCTCGGCGGTCTCCTCAAAGGCCCGCAACGAAAGCGACAGTGCATCAAACGTCCACTCTTTGGTGGCTTTACCCTGCGCCAATTGGCGAACGCTTACCTCGACTTGCTCAGCGCCCATGCGGTTACGCCACAGAAAGCGGCCATTAGCGAGGTTATTGGCATAGCGATGCGCCAGCTCGCCGAAGCCTTGCGCTTGTTTATACTCGGCAACTGCCTGTTCCAGCTTGGCTTGGTACTCGGCGTTATTACAGGCCGAAGGCGTTCCGGCACCCGCCAATACGCGCAGCGTAAAACGAGCAACTAAGGTGTCTGCATCGTGGGGCAGCGTGGCGACATCCACCGTTTGCAGGTTGGGATTTTCAATCGCTGCGTCTAGCTTAGCGGGGTCTTGGTCTTTGGCTTTCAGGCGGTTGGAAATGGTGCCGCGCACCGACTTTTCGCGCACTTCTACCGGCTGCCACTGCTGATTATCTTGCCGCTTTTCCCAGCTGCTGGCGTAAAGCAGGGCATCGGAAGGATCAAGCTTGCGTTCAAAGGCGAGGACGGAAGCGGTTTTAAGGGTATCGTTTTTAGCCATGATAGAGCTCCTGGTTTACTGGGCAGTGGCGCGAAGGTGGTAATCGTTATTGAGTCGGTAAAGTCCCGCTTCTTCGTCGTTATCAACGTACCAAAGCAGGTCTTCCGGTTGCTTCATGCGGTGGGGGCTGACCCACTCGCCAATGGAGTAGAGGCTTTCAACAAAGCGAAACTGAGTCTTGGCATCGCGAGCATTGGCCACTTCGCCGGGATTAAATAGATCGGAAATAGCGCCGTAACCTACAGGGATAGGCACCAGCCAGCCGCGATAGGGGCGCTGAGCCTGCCAAACGGGCTTCTCGTTGGATTCACCTTCATTTTCCAGGGCGCAGTGGTGATTGAGCCGTGAAAGATCCAGCCACGCATCCAGCAAACTGGCATCCGGGTTCTGCTGTTGCAGCGTCTGGTGGTGCTCGGCGAGGTAGTCATCGCGCAGGGTTAGCGCAAAGCCCGGCAGCCAGCGCCGTTTTAGGCGTTCGAACTGCTTTTGCCGCTTTTCTTCATCGTCATCAAGCGCGACCCATTGCGGGCGTTGCTTGTGGCTTGGCACGGCGCGGTTAGGGATGACGCTACCACCGGCAATACGCATACCTGCAACGATCTCACTGATTTGTTTGGCAATCTCATCATGCTCACTTTCTGCCGCGGCTGAATCAATCGTGAAGATCAGCGTGATATCCAGATGGATGCGCCCTTCTTCTACAATCGCTGCCGTTCCGCCAGTTTTATCCACTGGATTACGGGTGAGATGAAAACCACGGATATAGCCGCCTTCAGTGGCCTGGGCTTCAAAGTCATGGCAGATAACGCCGACGTTACCGAGCGAAACGTTGATGCCTGCTGCATAGAGTTTGCGTTCCAGGGCGTGCATCAATCCCACAAAAGCACTCATGGCAGGAAAGCCCCAGGTCATTGGGCTGGAAATCGCATTAGCGTTTTGTACCCGCAGGCGTGGTAAAACCAGGAGGTTTTTCACTTCACTCATCGTCATCACCTCCTGGCAGGTTGGTTAAGTCTTCCATTAGGTTTTCCATCCAGCGGCGGTCACGATCTAGCAGGCGTTGATGGGTGGCATCTTTTGCCAGCGTTTTCTGCCAGTGGCGAAATTCCACATCACCTAATGGGAGCTTTTCACCCAACGCAGCATTGAGCCAGTTAGCAAAGCGGTGGCGAATCTCGTCTGCCCACTCCACGCTGTTTCGTGCTTCACGAAAAGCGGCATCTTCCTCGGCACGGCCAGGATCTAACCAAAAGGCTTCTTCGGCGACCAATTCGCATTTTTCATCCGCACTCCACCCGGCAGGTAGGCTGTGCATTTGCATGGCAAACAGCGCCAGTTCATCCATCAGCATGGCGGTGTAGTCATCACGTAAATCGCGGGTGTGCATGTCGGTAGAGGGGTTGGTCTCCAGAAAGCGCTTGAGGTCTTTAACAAGGGCGCGCACTTCTGAGCGGCTGCCAAATACGCCTGGATGGGAGAAAACCGATGCTACTTTTAGCGGTGGGCGAATATCACGGACATTCCAACTGGGCGGAAGCGACGCCAACAAATAGTTGTTACCGCCCCGCTCGCTATTCAGCTGCGAGATATTTTGCGGCTTGGTGCCGCCCATTTTTTGTACGGCCAAGTTGGGGTAGCTGTGAACGGGTTGCTCAGCGTAGTTGCCCTCCCGTTTAGCTTTACGTGCCTCTTTAGCCTCTTCGCTAAAGCGGTCATGGTTAATGGTTTGAAATACGCGGTGGGCCAGCGAGGTGGCATAGAGCGGTGCTAATAGATGAAAATTCTCGGCATCACTTTCTACGTCTGCGGCATCATCACCTACCAGCCAGTAGAGCTGTTTGCCTCGGGTATGTGAGGCGTGCTCGCCACGCGGTTCGGTAATCGCCGCAAAGGCGCTGATCCACGCCTGGGCTTGTTCGGGGTTATCGCTTAACGCTTTGGCAAACTCGCTATCATTTTCTAGCGCACGCTCAAGCAGCGATTTTCCCTCGAGCTGCAGCTTCAAGAACTTATAAACATCCAAGGCTGCGGCGTTCCCCACCACATCGCCCGCAAAATTAGCGGGTAGTACATGACTGCCAACAAGGTTGTGGGTATGTAGCGATTCGGGCGGAGCGTAAAGGTTGGAGCCTTTGGCATCGGGGTGGATAGGTTTTAGCGAGTGGGTGACGACTTGCAGTTGACCAACGCGCCTTGCCGCATCGTTGATCCAGGTATCGAATTGGAACTGTTCAACCAGTGCTTGGTATTTTGGATCGTCGGGAGCTAGCTTTTCCGCCTTGGTATCGAAGCGATCTTTTAAAAAAACTTCGACTAATGTTCGGAGTTGCTGCCAACTTCCACTAGGAATGGTAGGCATTATTTATCCTTACGAATTTGGGAATCACTGAAATTCGTGCCAAAATAAGCCCCGAGGCAATACGCCTCGGGGCATCTGGCAGGCCGATCTAAAAATCGGCCTCAAAATATTATGTTTACATGATAGCCAATCATGCTCAGATTCCTCCTATCTGCTCTGACCCTGCAGATTTGGGTAACGACGATATACGAATGTGTTTCAAGCTAGCCAAGGAGGTGTGCGACCACCCCTTGGCTAAATTGATATTAGGGCACCACTCTAAAATTATCAACCAGTTTATTAATTAGTGTAATTAAAATAGAAAATGACTTTGACTGCCCGTGCCACTACCATATTTTTGTTGCCGCCCAGGCAGCTCAGAAAAGTTTCTTAATCAGAGTAACTTACGCTGCCGCCCAGGCAGCGGGCCGGTGTCTATCACCGGCCTTCATTTACTCCGCCAAAATCCCAGCACCGGGTGATATCCCCAGCGTTGGTTTCTAGCCGAGGCGGTTACCGTGCCGAAGGTGCGAGCGGCGCGATCAAGGGAGATATCCAAGTCTTCTGCCAAGTCAGCCAGGGCTGTTAAATAGTCGTTGGCTCCCCAGGGCTGAATCCGCTCGCCCTGCTCTTTTGTCAGGTCTATCCGCACCAGCAGGCTCTCCTCCACCAGAACGTAGAGCTTTTCACCTCGCCTTGCGCCATCGTCTACGCGGTGTAGTGTCCAGGTTTCTCCTCCCTCATCGGGCAGCAGCGCTAGGGTTATTTCAGGTTCGAGCTGCTTGCGAAATGGGTCACGCTGAATCAATACACCGGTTAAGTGCACCTGTGGTACGGCGTACCAACTATAGGCCCCCAGCGGTGGTGGCTTGGGCTGCTTGCCAAGCCTGATCTCTTTTTTGGTTAACGGTTCGGCGGGCTGTTCGATCATCAGTTGATGCAGCCGCTCATGCTCCAAATCGACGAGACTTTCTTTAGCGTGCAGCACTTCCCGCGCCAGCACGCGCGGGCGGGCATCTATCACCTGGTACTCATCTTTAGTTAACAGCGTGGTAAGTGAGTGGCTATTAAGTTTCCAGGCCATCTTCGTTTCGAAGCCTGGCTTATGAAAAGCGGGCTCATCCGCGCGCTCCAGGTGTTTTAGATTGGTCTCTAGCAGCAAAATATTGGCCACTTCACAGGCCTGCTCGCGGTGTCGGCGCACCCGGCCCGCTAGTTGGATAATTGAGCGCATGGAAGAAGGCTCGACAATGGCCCAGTCATAATCGTGGTCGCGGCCCACTTCGGTGACCGGCGAGCCCAGCACGATAAACAGGTGGTCGTTTTCTTCGCTGCTATCCAGCAGGCGGCGGATATCGGGCTGCTGAAACACGCGCTCGGGCTCGGCCCGTTGCAGCGTTTTATCTAACCGGCGCTCAATCTCCGAGCGCATCACCAACGGGTGGCGCGAGTGGTAAACGCAGAGGTGAATGCGCACACCTTCTGGCGCGCCCTGCTGAAACAGTGCCCTGGCCACATCCACCAAGGGGTCGATATTGGCCATGCGAATCAGACCGAAACTGACGCGCTTGCTGGTGTGGGGGTCAACGGAATGATGCTGCTGGTGCATCGCCAATGCATGTTCGCGTAGCAGCGTTGCAACTGCGGGCCTGATTTCTTCTGGCCGTTTACCCAACGCTGGCAACGCTAAAATATCGCCACTGCGTCGCACCGGGCTGGAGGCTAAGCGCTCTAGCCGGCGCTTGGCAAAAGCCTGATGTGTCGCCTTGAAGGTCTCGCTACTGGCGCAGTTTTCATGTTGGCGGTCGTGCTCGTCGAACCAGGCGCAGCAGATATCGACCGCCAAACCCGGTTCGCCTCGGTGGCGTTGAAAGGCTTCGCGACCGCTGCGGTAGGCTTCATACAACCCTTCGACCAACGCGGGCGGCAAGGTGGCCGATGAAAGCAACACCCGTGATCCCAAAAGTCCCGCCCAATTGACGAGCCGAGTAAGCGCGGGCAGGTCGTTAATATCGAAATCGTCGATTTCATCGAGGACTAAATCACTACTCATCAGGCGCAGCATTGGCACGATTTGCCGACCGCCGCGCGTGCTTTCCGTGGCGGGCACCAGGTGGTCAACGGTACATACCAAAATAGGTGCGGCGGTTAGCGCTCGGGTGCCCGGTTCATCGTTCAGTCGGCGCAGTACGGGGTGGCTATCAAAATTGCCATCAAACACCACGTGGGCGTCTTCTTCGATAAGTGCCTGTTTAGATGCCGAGCCACTGGCTTCGGCCTCTTGCTCGTAGTGCGCAAACAGAGCTTTATTGGCGCTGCCGCCTACGCGCACGGCGAGTTCATCTTCACCCAGATTCAGACGCTCACGAAGGGCTTGACCAGTTTGCAGAGTCAGCGTGCGTAACCCCAGCGCAATGCTAAAGCGCGCGCCCTGCTGAGGGTCGGCCAGCGCGTACATAATGCGCCCATTCGCCAAGGTTTTACCGCAGCCGGTGGATGCCATATTGATGCCAAAGAAGCCCTGGCGCTGGCTGCGCGCTCTAAGCGATTGGGCCAGATCAAAGGCTTTATCCTGCCAGCGAAAGCGCGGGTGACTGCTGCGCTTACGAAAACCTTTATGGCGGGCTAAACGGGGCAAGTGGCTGTCGACGCTAGGCAGCGCACGGGCGACCGCGGCGGCGTGCTTTTCGACGCCAAGAATATGCTCATCCAATGGCTGATTGGGTTTGCCGGTTTTGCGCACGGTATTGGCAACCAGTGGATAGTTGGACTCACCACGCACTCGATGCAGTGGGTCTTCCAGGCTTGAGTAGTGGTGATCGGCCAGCATTAAACTTAGCCGCGCTAAGTGCATGACGTAGTGACTCTCCAACCAATGGCCATCTTTGTCCAGCCGCGCCTGTAAACGCGTGGCAAGCTTTGTGGCGCGTTCCCTCCAGCGTGTTGTGCTAACGGGTAACCCGCCACTAAATTGCCAGTAGGGCGCGATGCGATTTGGGTCTTGCGTCTCAGGAATTTCGTTCCACTCGGCGCTAATCGACTCAAATAACGCAGGCAGTTGCTCGGCTTGCAGGTTGATGCTTCCACCCCAGCGCCTGGGAATATCGTTATCGTACGACGGCGGCTTTAAGGGCAGCCGATGGTGACTAAGTACTAGCCAACCAAGCGCAGCGGCAAGCGGCGGCAAATGACTAAACACCGCTGAAGTAGCCTCATCCAGACCATCACGCTCTAACCCCTCCAACCAGTCCTGCTCTTGATAGTCACCTTCGGCCAGGCGCGCCAGCCAAGTGGCATCGTCGTCATTACCCACAAATGCCTGAAACAGGCGTAGCGATATCCACTCATGACGGTATAAGTTGCGGCCTTCCAGCTTGCCCTTAAGCCGTAGCTGAAAGGCGTCGCAAGCTTTTCCCAGGTCGTGCAGTAGCGCAGCTAGCGCGGTGAGCAGGAGAATATCTTCACCGCTATGCCAGTCGTTTTCATCGCGACGACGCAATATATCTCTGGCGGTGGTATTGGTTGGCACTGCGCCATTGATATTAAACCTTGAAGCATCCCCCACTACCCACATCAGTTCGCTGTGGTCGTGACCACGAATCCAGTGGCAGGCGACGGCGGTGTTTTTGCGGGCTTTTTTACGCAGCAGTTTGCGCAGTGTGTCCAGCCCGGCCTGGGTGATCGGCGTTTGCCAGGTGCGGTCGCCCCGGCGTTCGGCAAACTGATCAAGGATGCGGCGCGTTTCTTTAAGGGCGTTTTTGTTGCACTGGGAAATCAACAGCACGTTCATGCTTCGCCACCCCCCGACTCTTGCCCTAGCTCTTGGGCGACTTCCTTGAGCGTATCAATCATAAAGTCGAGGGATTCGGTGCGCGTTAAGCGCTCGATGCAGGCTTGGCGAAATTCCTGCTCTTCATCGCCGCGCATGGCGGAAATAAATGCCTGGGGCAGAATCACCGCGTCTTTTACCAAGTCGGCTACATCAAACACCAGCCCGCCCCGGCGGGTTTTACCGTGGAGTACCGCAAGCCCGTGAGGAATCCCCAGCACCCAGGTGGCGGTCGCCGCCAGGCCGTAAGCAAGGTAGTTGCCGTGATCAAGAAATCGGTTGGCAGGGTCAGTGCCCGAGCCGCGTTTGGCACGGGTGAAGTCCCCGTAATCAACGGCATTCACCGCCAGCTTGAACAGCGTTTTGGTTAAACGTGCTTCTAGGGTCAGCAGGTCAACGGTGCTGGGGGCTTGGGTAATCGCTTCGCGATGATGGGCAAGGGCACTCTGCAGGTGATCAGTGGATATACCAAAGCCTGCATCTTTCATAACACGGCTGGTCCACAGCGCTTCGATACGGGCAAGTCGCGCCTGCTGAAACGCCCGGGCGGCATCCAGGCGCTTTACATCATCGAACCAAAAGCGCACCCAGTATTGCAGGTACTCCGTGGGCCGGTACTCGCTTTGCGGGGTCAGCCAGGCGACATCTACATCGACCTCATTGGCAGCAAATAATGGCGTACCGCCGCCGCCGCAGAACCCAACTAATACGCCTGCCTTGGCAAGCTCGCGCATGGCTGCCTGGGTAATCGAGGTGCCGGTGCCCAGCAGTATCGAGGTGGTGTTGGCAATGGGGATATTCCAATAGCGGGATTTGCTGCCTTCATCGGTGACGTACTCTACGCGGCCACCATTCACCAACACTCGACAATGCTGAAGGTAATAGAGGTTAGCGCGCTTGGAATGAAGAATGGTTTTTAGGTCATTGGGCGAAAAGTCATCCATGCGGCGCTCCTGGTTATCGTCTCTCCTCATCTAATCATTCTTTATGAGCAAACACCATGAATCTTAGTCATACTTCGCTTCGTGTTATTCCACGCTAGCCAGCCGCGAACGCCGTGCTACGCTTAGCGCTATTGATCCCGTTAATAGGCACTTCCTTATGCATGCTTTTCGTCTTCTCTCCGCGCTGGTTACGACGCTGGTGATTGCCCTACCTGTCTCTTTGCAGGCCCACGCACAAACCCAGGCTCAAACCGGCGGGCAGTGGAGTGAGTACGATGATGTGTTTGAGGATGGCGCGCGCCATGCGCATGTTTGGCAGTGGGGCTGGACAGGCATTTACGGCACTAGCCTGGCAGTGAATGCGTACCAGTCGAGTGAGGCAAACGACGCGGATGACCGTTTTGATGCGCGAGTGGGGGTGGTGAAATCTGCGCTGGCGCTGGGCGGTATGCTGACCGACCGCCAGCCGCACCCGGCGGCGTTGGCCGAATATGAGCGTTTGAAAGCCAGCGGCGAGCTAAGCGGTGTGCAGGCGTTGGGGTTACAGCTTTCCCAGGCGGAACGTGAGCGGCGCGGCTGGGGCGCTCGCGTGGGCTCATTGGTGGTTAATGGTGTGGCGGGGGCGGTAATTGCTGCCGATGGTCGTGAAAGCGATGGCGCCATCAACTTCGCGACGGGCATGCTGGTCAACGAGCTACAGATTTGGACACAGCCGAATCAGGCGACCTCTGCGATTAATCGCTTCCAACCCGCTAATCTATCGCTGGGTCCGATGACTATTCCTGGTGAATATGCACTCCATGTAGGGCCACAGCAGCTTGGTGCTACCTGGCGCTACTAGGTTTTTACGCCAACTGCCTGCGCCAATCTCCCCCACTTATTTGTGACTCTAAAAAGCGCTGTCGGCAGTTTTCGGCTAGCGCTTTTTCGTTGTCAGCGCGGCATTAACGCGTAAAATATTCAGCAATTTTTTGGCTTTTCCAAATGTTATGTTATAACCTATTTGAAATTACACGAGGCCGCCTGATGAGTGAGCATACGCACCGCCATAACAAGGAAGGTCCTTGTCACTTCTCCTTGATGTCATTATCGGCTGTTAAACGGCTGTTGTTTGTCACCGTGCCGTTGTTGGTGCTTTGGTGTTTGGTGGTTTGGGCTGGTGGGTGGCTAGGATGAGTCAGCGCTCTTTATCACGCTGTCAGTTGCATAATCTGCATTTGGCTCAAGCGCGCCGCACGGTGCTTGAACACCTTGAGGGCGACTTTCAACCGGGCGCCATTACCGCGCTGATCGGCGCTAACGGGGCCGGTAAAAGCACGCTGATTCAGGCGATTATGGGTGAACTGCGGCCGATTAACGGTGAAGTGGTTTGTACGGTACCCAAAGAGCGCCGGGCGTGGCTGCCCCAACAGTTGGCGTTAGACCTGACCTTCCCGATGAGTGTGGAAGAGCTGGTGATGACTGGCAGTTGGCCCAGCCACGGCGCGTTAACCGGCTACTGTGCAGCGCACTATCGCAAGGGTCGCGAGATCATGGCGCGGCTGGGGATCTCGCACTTGGCCCACCGCCCCTTGGGCGAGCTTTCCGGTGGTCAGCGCCAGCGCGCACTGATCGGCCGCACACTGATGCAGGAAGCCGAACTGCTGCTGCTTGATGAGCCGTTTGCCAACGTGGATAGCGAGACCGTGGATATTTTGATCCGCATCCTGCGCCAGATGGCGGACGACGGCGCGACGATTATTGTCGTGCTCCACGATATGGATCACCTGCAACGCTTGGCCGATGAAGTGTTGATGCTAAACGGCGGCCATGGCCGTTGGGTCGCGCCGAGTGCGCTTACTGATCACCATTCACCCGCGCAAGTGGTGCCGTTTACTCTCGGAGGTCGTCATGCTGGATCTGCTTAATGCGTGGCTGATCAGCCCCTTCGATTACGGCTTTATGCGCCGTGCGGTGGTGGGTGGTTTGGCGCTTTCGCTGGCCGCCCCGCCGCTGGGAGTGTTTTTGGTGCTGCGCGGCATGAGCCTGATTGGTGACGCCATGGCCCACGCCATTCTGCCGGGCGTTGCGCTGGGGTTCCTGCTGGCAGGGTTTTCGCTGCCGATCATGAGCATTGGCGGGGTACTGTTTGGCTTAATGGTCGCGCTGCTGGCAGGGGCGGTCTCAAAAATGGGCGGCCAGCGCGAAGATGCCGCCATGGCGAGCTTCTTTATCATTTCGCTGGCCGCCGGTGTCATGCTGATTTCGATTGGCGGCAGCAGTGTAGATCTTACCCATGTGCTGTTTGGCTCGATTCTGGCAATCAACTCCACCGCGCTACTACTGATTGCAGGCATCAGCACGCTGATTGTGGTGACGCTGGCCATCGTGTTTCGCGCATTAGTGGTGGAGTGTTTAGACCCGCTGTTCTTACGCGGCCAAAGCCGCCGTAGCGGTTGGGTGCACAGCGTGTTTTTGGGGTTACTGGTGCTGAACTTAACCGCCGGCTTTCAAACCCTGGGCACGCTAATGGCGGTGGGCTTGATGATGCTGCCTGCTACCTCCGCACGCTTTTGGAGTAAACGGCTTGAGGGGTTGATCGGCATCGCGATTGTACTGGCCATGGTGGCGAGTACTGGCGGCCTGCTGCTCTCTTTCCATCTGGATATTCCTTCTGGCCCGAGCATTATTCTGCTGGCCGGGGCGGGGTATCTGTTTTCGGCCCTGTTTGGTCGCTATCACAGCTTGGCAGCCAAGCTGCGGCGTAAGACAACGCCATTGGCCGTGGAGCAAGGGTCTTAATCGTCCCTATTTATACTTATCGTAAGGAGTGTTGCATGTCGCTTGCCTATTTATCCTATCGGCCGTCGCGCTGGTTAGTGGGTGTTTCCGCCCTGCTGGCACTGCCTGCCGCTATCGCTGATGAACGCGTTCAGGTGGTGACCAGTTTCTCGATACTGGCGGATATGGTGGAAAACGTAGGCGGCGAGCATGTTGAGGTGACCTCGCTGGTGGCTGCCGACGGCGATGCCCACGTCTACTCCCCCAGCCCCGGAGACGCCCGCTCTCTAGCGAACGCGGATTTGGTGGTGTTCAACGGTCTGCTGTTTGAGGGCTGGATGGAGCGTTTGATTAGCGCCAGCGATTATTCAGGTGCACTGGTCACCGCGACGGATGGCGTTGAACCACTCTCTTTCGCTGAGCATGAAGACCATGACGAGCACGGCCATGAGGAGCATGGGCATGACCAGCACGCTCACGAAGAGCAGGATCATGAAGAGCATGGGCATGACGACCACGCCGATCACGACCATGGTAATGAAGACCCGCACGCTTGGCAGGATATGCAGCAAGCCGAGGTGTATGTCGCCAATATTCGTGACGGTTTAATCGCCGCGGATGCCGATAACGCCGATGCTTACCGCGCCAATGCGGAGCAGTATTTACAGGAAATGGTCGAGGTAGACGCCGAGATTCGTGCGCTAATTGATGAGATTCCGGCTTCCACCAGCGTGATTACCGGCCACGACTCCTTTGGCTACTTTTCCAGCGCTTACGGGGTGAACTTTCTCTCTCCGGTGGGGCTTTCGACCGAAGCCGACCCCAGTGGCGCCAGCATGGCCGCGCTAGTGGATGTGATTGCGCAGGAGAACGTACAGGCGCTGTTTCATGAGAACATGACCAATCAGTCGATCATCAACCAGCTCGCCGAAGAGACCGGCCTGCCGATCGCCGGTACGCTTTACGCCGATGCATTGACCGCAGAAGGCGAAGCCAGCACTTACCTGGGCATGATGCGCCACAATGCCCGTGTGCTGCATGATGCGTTAGCAGAGCCCGGATATATAAAGCCCGGTCATGACGATCATGAGCGTGACCACGATGACCATGACCACAGTGAGCATAATCACTAAGCCGATAGGGTTATAAACGCTGCTCACGTCGTGATAGATATGAGCAGCCATATCACCAATCATCTTTATCACGCTCTTTGCGGCTGGCCATACCCCTAACTTACTTGCCGCACCCACTACCACAGGATCTTGGTATGCGTAAGTTAGTAGCGGTAACAACCTCCTTTCTCATGACCAACTCACTCCTGCTCGGCAGCGCTGCCTGGGCGCTTGAAACAGCCGATAGCGACGCAGTTGAAGCGCTGGTGAACGAGACTATCGCCCCACTGATGGATGAGCACCGCATCCCGGGCATGGCGGTCGCGCTGAGCATCAACGGCCAGCAGCACTACTTTAATTATGGCCTCGCCAATCAAGAAGCGGGGATTCCGGTCGCCGATGAGACGCTGTTCGAGCTGGGCTCCATCAGTAAGATTTTCACTGCGGCGTTAACAGGCTACGCGCAGGCCAGCGGTGCGCTTTCGCTTTCCGACGCGGCCAGCGAGCACCTGCCTGCCCTTGAAGGCAGTGCCTTCGATGAGATCACATTGCTGGAATTGGGCACTTACACCGCGGGTGAACTGCCGCTGCAGTTTCCCGAGGCGGTTAACAACGAAGCGGCAATGGTCGACTACTATCGCCAGTGGCAGCCTGAATCCACGCCTGGCAGTCATCGGCTCTACTCCAACCCGAGCATAGGGCTGATGGGGTATTTAACCGCCCAACGTCTCGGAAAGCGTTATGCAGCATTGATGGAGGAACATCTCTTCTCACCGTTAGGGCTTGACCACAGTTTTTACCAAGTGCCTGAAGCACAGCAGGCGCACTACGCTTACGGTTACTCGAAAGAAGATGAGCCGATTCGGGTGAACCCCGGCGTATTGGATGCTCAGGCTTACGGCTTGAAATCAACTGCTGCAGATGTGCTCACTTTTGTGGAAGCCCACATGAATGACTCAGCGCTGGAAGCCCCCCTACGCCAAGCCCTGACGGCCACGCGCACGGGGTACTTTGAGGTCGGCAATATGACCCAGGGGCTGGGCTGGGAAAGCTACGCCTACCCAGTAACGCTTGAGCAGCTGCTGGCAGGTAACTCACTTGAGATGATATTAGAGCCCAACCCTGCCAACCGCTTAACGCCCCCTTTAGCCCCTCGGCAAGAGGCGCTTTATAACAAGACCGGCTCAACCAACGGCTTTGGCGGCTATGTGGCTTTTGTGCCCAGCGAGCAGATCGGCATTGTGATGCTGGCTAACCGTAACTACCCCAATGGTGCCCGCATAGAAGCAGCGCACCAACTGCTTACCGCACTGGCAGAAGCCCACTGAGTCTCTCTCGCTTAAAACAGTCTAATGCCGCCGTTGGCGGCATTTTTTATGGCATCATCGCTAAGATCAAACAACCTAAAGTTGCATTTTTCGCTGTCAATAAGGAGACTATTACTCCTCCCCGATACTTACCTTCACTGCGAAGAGCCCTTTCCCATGCGTCTAAACGCCGATTTTAGCCACTTTGCCTGTGTTACCCCGGAAGAGTATCAGTGGGTCGATTCCCCCAGTGCGGGGGTCGAGCGCATGATGTTTGACCGAATTGGTGATGAAGTTGCCCGTGCCACCAGTCTTGTTCGCTACGCGCCTAATACGCAATTTGAGCGGCATACCCACGGCGGCGGCGAAGAGATCCTGGTGTTGGAAGGCGTGTTCGCCGATGAGCATGGGCGCTACCCAGCCGGCAGCTACTTACGAAACCCCATCGGTACCGGCCACACGCCACAGATTGGCGAGGAAGGCGCGCTGATTTTTGTCAAACTGCACCAGTTTGACCCCAACGACACGCTCCAGCTGGCGGTACCTGCGCATCGGCTTCCCTGGCAGCCGGATCGTCGCCCGCGCATTGCCTACAAGATGCTGCACACCTACAAGCAGGAGCGCACCAGCCTGGAACGGTGGTCGGCGGGCACCTCCATCACTTACCCCACGCTGCTGGGCGGCCTGGAGTTTTTGATTCTTGAAGGCAGCCTAAGCGATAGCGAGCATAGCTACACGGCGGGCACCTGGTGTCGCTACCCCAGCGGCGCAGCCCCTGCACTCACCGCCGGTGAAAATGGCGTGATGATGTACCTCAAACGCGGTCATCTGCCGCCCGCATAGCTTAGTGCTTAGCTTCGTGATAAGCCCAGAAACGGCAGCAGCGTAAGAGCCGCAATAAGCCCCACGGCTAACAGCACCAGCACCACCTGCAGCGGGTGAGCGGCCAAGCGATGCCACAATGTTTCCGCGTCGCCCCGCTCAACCGCTGCTTGATGCTCACGCTGGACGCGGTCAAGGCGCTCCGCCTGATAGGCGTCTAGCGCGGCGATAGCCGCATCATGCTGATGTGGATTACGTAGCCAGATAGCATCGACCCCCAGGCGGAAAAAGCCCGCCTGGGTTTCATAGGTATCAAAGCCATGGTCGGCCAACAGGTCACGCACTTCCATGGCCTCTTCGTCGGTAACGTGGCGCAGCCGGAACAGTAGTTCAGCCATTGGCGTGCCTCATGCGTCGCTTTTACCCGCCATCAGGTCTGCCTGAATTACTTCGATCCAGTAGCCATCCGGGTCCTTAACGAAGATAACATCCTTCATTTTGCCCTGATCAGCGCGTTTTACGAAGGTGACGTCGTGCTCGTCAAACCATGCCTGTGCCGCTGCCAAATCCGGCACGTTAAAGCAGATGTGCCCAAAGCCCTGGGGCTCGGCATTGCCATCGTGATAGGCGAAATCTTCCTGGTTTTCAGTCCCCCAGTTGTGGGTCAATTCCAACAGCCCCTTCTGGCTAAACGTCCATACGGTACGCGCGTCAGTCTCTTCCGGCACGCTGTCGCTCGGCTCCACGTTGGCTAAAAAGTAGAGCGAGAACTGCATCTCCTCGAAATCCAGCCGCCGCAGTACCTGCATGCCAAACACTTTTGAGTAGAACGCCAGCGCCCGCTCGGGGTCTTTGACCCGCAGCATGGTGTGGTTTAAACGGAATCCTTGGGTTTGAGGCGGTGTATCGACGACACCAGGATGCTGCTCACCTTGAAAACTCATCACGCTCTCCTGTCGCTAATACTGTTCATTGACTCTATTGAGCCTCACATACCGCTTACCATGGGGGCTTTATTGCCAGAATGCTAGCCCTTACAAGCACGTAGGCAGTGTCGTATCGGGGCACCGGTAAGCGCACTAGCAATCCTAAACAAAAACCCTACACTTATTATCCATAAGATTTACAAAAGAAGTTCCCGCCACATGATCGATGCCCCTGATTGAGGGCGTCCTTCAGGAGGTTTTTATGACTGCGATTGATATGACGCTGGGTGATCACTTAACCCTCAAGCAACTTTCCAATGCGCTTCACAACGGCTTTTCGCCCATTGTTGAAGTGGAGTCGATGGATGGGATTTACAGAGTGCGCTTTCATCACGCTAACGGCGTGTCTGACCTCAGTGATAACAAAGGGCACGTCAGTACTTTTCTCGGCACGGGTGAAATCCGCGATACCTTAGGCCAACTTGGCTTGACCCACGGCGTGCTGACCTTCGCTGACCAGTGCGGTGACGAAATGATTGGGATAGAGGGGAAAGCCATAACGCCTGACGAGATGCTCACCTACGGCACGCGTATTTCGTTTCGTTAGATTGCCATCGTCTGTATCCAGGGGTTTACAGGGCTACTCCAGGCAAGGATAGTAAGCGCTCGACAGGGGCGCCCTCCGTTACGGTTGGGCTGAGACGCACCCTTTGAACCTGAACCGGATAACACCGGCG
Source organism: Vreelandella arctica (assembly GCF_037070215.1). Taxonomy (NCBI): domain Bacteria; kingdom Pseudomonadati; phylum Pseudomonadota; class Gammaproteobacteria; order Oceanospirillales; family Halomonadaceae; genus Vreelandella; species Vreelandella arctica. The sequence goes on from NZ_JBANSN010000006.1 coordinate 175,885, forward strand.
TAGGGAGTCATGGTACCGCTTACCACCTCCCCGCCGGGAGGATGCTATGACCCTACCTCCGCTTGGCGATTACCTTGCAACGCTGCGCGCAGTGACACCGTTAGTCCATTGCATGACCAATTATGTCGCCATGAACAGCACGGCCAACCTGTTGCTAGCCACGGGCGCGTCACCCGCAATGCTGCATGCTCCAGAGGAAGTGGCAGAGTTCACCGCTATTTCTGCCGGGCTGTCGATCAACATTGGTACCATCTCTGCCCACTGGGCGGACGCGATGTTGACCGCAGCGGCCACCGCCAGCCAGCACTCGATTCCCTGGGTATTAGATCCTGTCGCCGTTGGCGCGACCCGCTATCGACAATCGCTGTGCACGCGGTTACTCGCGTTAAAGCCTAGCGTGATTCGTGGCAATGCCTCTGAAATTCTGGCGCTTAATGGGTTAGCCAACCAAGGCCGCGGCGTGGACTCGACAGCTGCCGCCGACCAAGCCATAGACGCAGCGATAGCGCTAGCGCAAAAACATGGCTGCGTTGTCGCGATGACCGGTGAAAGCGACTGGGTGACGAATGGCACACAGCACTATCGTATTAACGGTGGCCACCCCTTAATGCCCCGTGTCACAACGTTAGGCTGCGGCCTTAGCGCACTGGTCACCGCCTTTGTTGCGGCCAACCGTGAAGCCCCGCTGGAAGCCACCGCCGCGGCGCTAGGCTGCTTTGCCGTCGCTGGCGAGCGGGCGGGCAGTACTGCTCAGGGCCCAGGCAGTTTCCAAGTCGCTCTGCTGGATGCGCTTTATCAACTTACCCCTGACGACCTCTCTGCTCATACTCAGTTGGAGTCACTCCATGCCGTATGATCTATCGCTTTATTTGGTGACCGACACTGCGCTTTGCGACGATTATGGCCTAGAGCAGACGGTTGAAGCAGCGGTAAGAGGTGGTGTGACCATCGTGCAGCTACGCGATAAGCATGCCAGCGATGAACAGATGGTTACTCAGGCCAAGCGGCTAAAAGCACTGCTGGCAGGCACCGGGGTGCCGCTCATCATTAACGACCGTTTACAGGTAGCGCTAGAGAGTCAGGCAGATGGCCTGCATGTCGGTCAGAGCGATGCCGCTGTTCAGGAAGCACGCCGAGCGCTAGGTGAACAGGCGATTATTGGCCTGTCGATCAATACCCTCGCTCAGCTCCAAGCGGCGCCCATGGCGTTAATTGATTACGTTGGCATTGGGCCCGTGTTTGCAACAGTGAGCAAACAGGACCACGCCCAGCCTATCGGCTTTGGCGGCTTGGCTTCGCTGGTCAAAGCGTGCCCACTGCCCAGCGTGGCGATTGGTGGGTTGAAAGCTGAGCATGCCATTAGTGTGCAGCGGGCGGGAGCGAACGGATTAGCGGTGATTTCAGCCATTTGCGGCCAACCCGATCCTTTCCAGGCGGCACGCGCCTTTCAGGTCGCTGCTGCGTCATGAACCAAATAGAGCATATCGTTGCTTTCGTGCGAGTCGCCGAGCTGGGTAGCTATACCCGGGCAGCTGAAGCACTCGATATTTCGCGTACCCGCGTGTCGCGTCAGGTCATGGCACTGGAGAAGGCACTCGGGGCGCGACTGATACAGCGCACTACGCGTCGCCTGCATCTCACGGAAGCAGGAGAGCGCTATTTAATGCGCGCCCAGGGTGTGCTGCAAGCGCTCGATGAAGCCGCTGCTGAAGTTGGCCAAGGTACCAGCGATGTGCGCGGCCGTTTACGCGTAAATGGGCCCATGAGTTTTGGTACCCGCTACTTAACGCCACTCGTCACCCAGTTTATGCTTACCCACCCGGCGCTTGACGTGCGCCTGGACCTTAATGACCGTCGCGTTGATCTACTTGAAGAGGGTTATGACGTGGCGATCCGTATCGGCAGCCTGCCCGACTCCAGCCTGGTGGCACGCCGCCTGACCCGCTGCCGTTTGCTGTTTTGTGCCTCCCCTGAGTATCTTGCCACCCACGGCGAACCCGTTAGCGTTAACGACCTTAATGAGCACCGCTGCCTGCGATATCGTAGTGGCCAGCAGAGCGCTGACTGGCAAATTGCTACGCAGTCTTTGACGGTTAATGGCCCACTGGAGAGCAATAATGGTGATGTACTGACCCAGGCTGCTGAAGCGGGCTTAGGCATCGCACAACAGCCCAGTTTTCTGGTCACGGAGAGTATTGTCAGCGGGCGGTTAGTGCCGATTTTAACCGACGAGCCCGCGGTGCGGCTCGACGTTCACGCGCTCTACCCTGCCCGGCGGTATCTGCCCGCCAAGGTGGAGCGCTTTATCGATCTGCTTACCGAGGCGTGGGGAGATCCACCTATTTGGGAACAGGCGATTGGATTGTCGCCTATTACGCAACAGTGATGTGCATAACGCGCTGATTATCTCACCCTGGCCTAGCTGTAAAGTAGCTCCATCAACCACACAGATGGAAGCTCCTCAAATGACGACTCAATCATCACTTACGGCCACTCCCTCTCTACAGCCTTATGCTATTACGCTTCTGCGCATCAGCCTCGGCGTTATGGCCCTCGCTCACGGTTTGCTCAAAGTGTTGGTATTTACCGTACCGGGTACGGTCGGCTATTTTGAGTCACTGGGTTTGCCGGGGGTCTTAGCCTACTTAACCATTGCTGCTGAAGTGGGCGGTGGGATAGCCCTTCTGCTCGGCGTATACACTCGCTGGGTAAGCCTAGCACTGGTACCGGTACTGCTGGGTGCCGCTTGGGTACACTTGGGTAACGGTTGGATGTTCTCGAATGCTGGTGGCGGTTGGGAATTCCCGGTGTTTTGGACGCTGGCCCTCATTACTCAAGCGGGTTTAGGAAGTGGTCACTGGGTGTTAAACCGTCGCTTCGCCTAACCTCATCACCGGCGCTTGCTCCACCGCAAGCGCCGGTACTACCGTGGAGATCTACCCATGTTACCTAGTCTATTTATTTCCCATGGTTCACCCATGCTGGCGCTGAATAAAACATCTGCCCATACGTTTCTGCGTGAACTTGGCAGTCAGCTCTCGCCTAAAGCGGTGGTAGTGGTTTCGGCGCACTGGGAGAGCAGCGAGCTACAGGTCAGTAGCAGCGCCAAACCGAAGACGATTCACGATTTTGGTGGCTTTCCGCAGGCGCTTTTTGATTTGCAATATGCCGCCCCTGGCGACCCTGAACTGGCTGAACGGCTGGCCGTGTTGTTGGGCGCCAAACCGGTAGAGCGCGGCTTCGACCATGGCGTTTGGGTGCCGCTCTCGCTAATGTTTCCAGACGCTAATGTACCTGTCGTTTCATTATCGCTGCCGGTGCGCTGGAGCAGTGCGCAGCTTGCGGCACTCGGTGAACAGTTATCGGTACTTCGGGATGAGGGCATTTTGGTTATCGGCTCGGGCAGCCTGACCCATAATCTATATGAACTGATGGCGCAAGATAGCCCAATGCCCGGTTGGGTAGATGAATTTGCGCGCTGGGTACACGATCACCTGATCGCCAATGACCGTGAGGCGTTGCTAAATTGGGAGAACGCCCCTAGCGCGCGGAAGAATCACCCCACGCCAGAGCACTTTCAACCCTTGCTGGTCGCGATGGGCGCTGGCGGTAACGCCACCCAGCTACACAACAGCGTGGAACACGGCGTACTGGCGATGGACGTTTACCAGTTCGCTTAAGCGTACTGCTAGGCAGTAGGGCGGCGTTTAAGGGTGGTGCGGCGGTCGTGATACGCGACCGCTAATCCGCTGCCCATAATCAGGGCGCTGCCCACCCAGACCCAGAGGTCGGGCATTTCCCCCCAAAACCACCAGCCGAGAAGCACTGCCCAAAGCATCGCCGTGTAATCAAACGGGGCGGCAATGGCGGCTGGGGCGTACCGAAACGCCAGGGTAATAAAGGCGGTCGCCGCAACGCCGAAGATTCCAGAAGTGAAAAAACCGACCCAGTGCCAGGGCTGGGGGGGTTGCCATACCCATGGCAGCGTTAAGCCGGTTACCACGAGTGGCACAAAAGTCATATAAAACAGCATTGCCCATAAGTGTTCACGGGCGCCGTAGCGACGTGCGGTAATCATCATCAACGCATAAAAGAGCGCCGCGGCGACCAGCACCAGCGCGCCTAGCTGGAAGGCATCACCGTTAGGGCGAACCACAATCAGCACACCCACAAACCCGACTAACGAGGCGATCAGTACCGGTGGGTCGATACGCTCTCCTAGCAAGGGCACCGACAGGAGGGTGACAAATAACGGTGCCACAAAGGCGATTGCCGTCGCTTCCGCCAGGGGCAACAGCGTTAATCCCCAGACGAAACAGACCATGGTGGCGGTATAGATCAAACCACGCAGCAAATGAACGCCTGGGCGTTTCGTCCGTAGTTTGCGTAAACCACCCGCAAAATGGGCAAGCAGCGCAATCATTGGTAGCGAGACTAAAGCACGGAAAAAAATAATCTGCAGCGGCGAATGTGTCTCGCCTAACCACTTGGAAACGGCGTCTCCCAGGGCGAGAAAAAGAACCCCCATACACATGCAGAGTATGCCCTTCAGTGAGGTGGTCACCGCTCTCTCCTTAGTTGTTGTTAGCCGGTAATCGCCAGCCAATTGCTTAAAAGCAAAAACCCCGCCCAATAACGAGTGGCGGGGTGATACGCACTTGGGTCAGCGCTTGAACCAACGCCAGCTTAACCAGCTTACAAGCTGGCGTTAACGACCATACAGTCCATCCCCTGGGAGTGCAGTTCGCGACACGCTTGACGGGCGCGCTGTTCATCCAACGCCATTAAGCGAGCGCGGTAAACCGGGTTCTGGCCCTCTACGGTGTCGATAGCCACACGACCACCTAAACTTTGCGCAATACGCTGAGCCGCCTGTTGCGCCAATTGACGAGCCTGGGCCTCCTGGCTAAAGGCGCCTACCTGAACTCCCCAGCCGCCGCCTGTTTCATTGACAGACGCAAGCTGACGTTCGCGCTCAATAAAGGCCTGCAAAGGGTCGGGCTGCGGCATCTCGCTTTCAGGCGTGGGGCGCTGAACGCTGGTTATATCGGCCAACTGTTCTTCAAGGTCCACGGCGGGCGTTGAAGCGGCAGTGTTCGCGGAGGGCGAAAGCGTAGTCGTTTCTACGACGGCCAATAGCGGCTGACGTGGTTCAGGTGTTGGTGGGGAAACCGGCTGAGCGGGAGGGGCAAAGGCCATAAACTCTTGTGAAAAGGTGGTGTCGGCCACCCAGCTACGTTGATCACGTAGTGAAGCTCGCAAGAAGCTGCGGTCCAGCAAATTGGCCATATGGGTATCACGCGACTGAGATGAAAAACCGCCCATCACCACTGCCACTAATCGCCGATTACCGCGCACTGCAGTGGTCGCCACATTAAAACCAGACGCTCTAATAAATCCAGTTTTCAGCCCATCAGCGCCAGGATAATCACGCACCAGACGGTTGTGGCTGGTATGCCGTGTGCCGCGGTAGGTAAATTCCTGGAGACCGAAGTAGTGGTAGTACTGAGGGAAATCCTGCATTACGCGTACTGAGAGCGTCAACATATCCCGTGCGGTGGTGACTTGGCCGTCATCAGGCAAGCCAGAAGCATTGCGGAAGGTGGTCGCGTGCATGCCGAGCTCGCGCGCCTTGGTGGTCATCATCTGTGCAAAACGCGCTTCGCTACCGCCTAGTGCTTCGGCAACCACCGCGGCAACATCATTAGCCGAGCGAACCGCTAGCGCACGTATGGCCGTGTCGACGGGGATAGAACTACCTGCAGCAAGCCAGAGCTTGACGGCTGGCTTTGCTGCTGCAAAACGGGAAACCGGCAAGGGCTGATCTAAACGCAACGTGCCCGCTTCCAGCGCTTCAAAGGTCAAATACAGGGTCATCATTTTGGTCAGCGAAGCAGGATAACGCTGATCGTCAATATTTTCAGCGTAAAGGACTTCGCCATTATCCAAATCCACCACAATGCCTGCATAGCGTGGATTGTCGGCGTGAGCATTGGAGACCATTGCCAGCATGAGCAGCAAAACCACACTCAATGACCATACCGCTGATGCACCGCCAACGGCGATCTGTTTTACCCTCGCATACATACCTGCCCCTTGCTTGTTATCAACGTACTGTGACTGATCCATGGCCTCACTACCATGCCATATTCAAGGTGCAACGCAAGGCTTTCCCTGCTCTGCACGGCCATGCTAGGTACTTTTAATAATAAGCTGAGTATATACGGAGTTAGGCTTAGAAAAAGAGAAGTTACATACGTATCAAAAGAAGATGAATATATGCCATAAAAAAACCGACCCACTGAGGGGTCGGTTTTCGATCGCTACTAAAAAAACCTAGCGCAGAAAATTACTCTTCTGCAGCGGCTTCTTCAACAACCGGACGGTCAACTAGCTCAACGAACGCCATAGGTGCGTTGTCGCCGGTGCGGAAACCGCACTTAAGAATACGGACGTAACCGCCCGGACGCTCGGCATAACGCGGACCTAGTTCGTTGAACAGTTTGCCGACGGCTTCTTTAGAGCGCGTGCGGGCAAATGCCAAACGACGGTTTGCAACGCTATCCTGCTTAGACAAGGTGATCAGCGGCTCGATAACGCGACGCAGCTCCTTGGCTTTAGGCAGGGTTGTCTTAATGACTTCATGCTCGACCAGCGAGACAGACATGTTCTTGAACATGGCCTGACGATGCGAGCTGGTGCGATTCAGATGACGACCACTCTTACGATGACGCATGGTTGTAATTCCTTACCAAACTGGGACTCAAGTCGACGCTCACGCGGAGGCTTTGTCGTCCTTCAGGCTTGCCGGAGGCCAATTTTCCAACCGCATGCCAAGGGACAAGCCGCGAGCCGCCAATACGTCTTTGATTTCATTCAAAGATTTCTTACCGAGATTCGGTGTCTTCAACAGCTCAACTTCTGTGCGCTGGATAAGATCACCGATGTAATAAATATTCTCGGCTTTTAGGCAGTTCGCGCTGCGAACGGTCAACTCAAGATCGTCTACGGGGCGCAATAGAATTGGATCAACATGATCCTCTTCCTCTTCGACTTCCTGTTCTTTATCAGCTTCCAGGTCGACGAAGGCGGCCAGCTGCTCTTGCAGGATGGTCGCACTGCGACGGATAGCCTCTTCCGGATCCAGGGTACCGTCGGTTTCCAGATCGATAATTAGCTTATCGAGATCGGTGCGCTGCTCAACACGAGCGGCTTCAACCGAGTAGGAAACACGGCGGACAGGGCTGAAGGTGGCATCCAGCTGCAGGCGGCCAATGGCACGGGTCTCTTCATCAGAGCCACGCGCGTCAGCCGGTTCGTAGCCACGACCCAGCGCTACCTTAAGCTGAATTTTCAGCTCGGCACCTTCATTGACATGAGCAATGATGTGGTCCGGGTTGACGATTTCGACGCTATGATCAAGCGCAATGTCGCCAGCGGTGACGACGGCTGGGCCCTGCTTGTTCAGCGTGAGCACCGCCTCATCGCGGCTGTGCATCTTGATCGCAACATCTTTCAAGTTCAGGAGGATTTCAATGACATCTTCCTGCACCCCTTCGAGCGCACTGTATTCATGCTCGACGCCAGCAATTTCAGCCTCTACCACGGCACAGCCGGGCATAGACGAAAGCAGAATGCGACGCAGTGCATTCCCCAGGGTGTGACCAAAGCCACGCTCGAACGGTTCGAGCACGATTTTGGCGTGATGTGCGCTGATTTCTTCGACCTTGATGTCGCGAGGACGTAGAAACTCTGTCACTGAACGCTGCATATGAACACCTTTCAGGCTGCCAAACGGATACTTGGTACTCGGTACGACCTGGCGCGGGCGTTACACCCGCACCAGGTTGACAAGAAACAGAAAACTGCTTACTTGGAGTACAGCTCGACGATCAGGTTTTCGTTGATGTCGGCAGACAGGTCACCGCGTTCAGGCAGAGCCTTGAAAGTGCCTTCCATCTTCTTGGCGTCGATTTCGATCCAAGCGATATCGCCACGGTTGGCCGCAATGGACAACGCGCTTTGAATACGTGCTTGGTTTTTCGCCTTTTCGCGAATGGAAACAACGTCACCCGGCTTCACTTGATAGGAAGCTACGTTAACGGTGCGGCCGTTCACGGAAATCGCCTTGTGGCTGACCAGCTGACGCGCTTCAGAGCGAGTCGAGCCGAAGCCCATGCGGTAGACGACATTATCCAGTCGGGATTCGAGCAACTGCAACAATACTTCACCAGTCGCGCCTTTCAGGCGAGCGGCTTCTTTGTAGTAGTTACGGAACTGTTTTTCGAGTACGCCATACATGCGACGTACTTTTTGCTTCTCGCGAAGCTGCAAGCCGTAGTCTGAAAGACGTTGACGACGCTGGCCGTGTACACCCGGGATTTGCTCGGATTTACACTTTTTCTCGAAGGGAGTCACACCACTCTTCAAAAAGAGGTCGGTGCCTTCACGACGAGACAGTTTGCACTTCGGTCCAATATAACGAGCCATGAATCTGTCTCCTTAAACGCGGCGTTTCTTCGGCGGACGGCAGCCATTATGGGGAATGGGCGTCGCGTCTACGATGCTTTGCACGCGGAAGCCGGCGGCATTCAGTGCACGCACGGCGGATTCACGACCGGGTCCTGGACCTTTAACCAGTACGTCTACGTTTTTCACACCATACTCGGCTGCAGCAGTTGCTGCACGTTCGCTTGCCACTTGAGCAGCGAACGGGGTGCTCTTGCGAGAACCACGAAAACCCGAACCACCGGCAGTCGCCCAAGAAAGAGCGTTGCCCTGGCGGTCTGTGATCGTCACGATCGTGTTGTTAAAAGAGGCATGGATATGCGCAATCGCGTCCACTACCTGCTTTTTAACCTTTTTACGGTTACTACGCGGGTTAGCCATGTTGATGTCTATTCCTGTCTTTACGCCAGAACGTGCGTGTTATTTGCGGATCGGCTTACGCGGGCCCTTACGGGTGCGCGCGTTAGTCTTAGTCCGCTGACCACGCAGCGGAAGACTACGACGATGACGCAGACCACGGTAGCAGCCTAAGTCCATGAGACGCTTAATGTTAAGCGTGACATCACGACGAAGGTCGCCTTCTACGGTGTACTTGCCAACTTCAGAACGCAGGGTGTCGACTTCTTCAGAAGACAGGTCCTGGATCTTGGCATTCATGGCAATACCGGCTGCTGCACAGATGTGCTCAGCACGGGTACGGCCAATCCCGAAGATATAGGTCAGCGAGATCGCCGCATGCTTGTTGTCCGGGATATTGACGCCTGCAATACGGGCCATCAGCTTACTCCGAAATTTGAGCGGCTTGCTCGTTTATTCATCTACAAAAGGCGCAACAGCATACCCCTTTTAGCGCCCTAAGGCAAGGGGTATGCTGGCACCGCTTAATACAACCCAGGGGGATTAACCCTGGCGTTGTTTGTGCCGTGGTTCGCTGCAGATGACGCGGACAGCGCCATTGCGACGAATGATCTTGCAGTTACGGCACATTTTCTTTACGGAAGCTCGAACTTTCATCGATCTTTCTCCAAAAACCGGCTCGCGGCACGCCCCCTCACTAACTTAATAGGGGTGGGCGGCGCCTCAGCGCATGATACCGCCGCTACCGTAGCCTTTCAGGTTGGACTTCTTCATCACTGAGTCATACTGATGCGACATGAGATGCGATTGCACCTGGGCCATGAAGTCCATGATGACCACGACTACGATTAACAACGAGGTACCGCCGAAGAAAAACGGCACGTTCCACGCCACAATCAAGAACTGGGGCATCAAGGAAACCGCAGTGATATACAAGGCACCGAACAGGGTCAGACGTGTCATGACCTTGTCGATATAGCGAGCGGTCTGCTCGCCGGGGCGAATGCCCGGCAGGAAAGCGCCTGACTTTTTAAGATTGTCAGCCACATCCTTGGGGTTGAAGACCAGCGCTGTGTAAAAGAAGCAGAAGAATACCACTGCCGCCGCGAAAAGCAAGATGTAAAGCGGTTGACCTGGGCCTAATGCCTGAGATGCACGCTGCAACCACTCCATACCTTCACCGGCACCTACCCACTGACCGATAGAGGCCGGGAAGAGCAGAATACTGGAGGCAAAAATCGCCGGAATAACGCCAGCCATGTTGACCTTCAAAGGCAGGTAGCTACTTTGCCCTGCATACATCTTATTGCCCACTTGACGCCGGGGGTAGTTCACCTTGAGGCGGCGTTGGCCACGCTCGATGAAAACCACGAAGGCGACAGTCGCAATACCTAACGCAGACAACGCTAACAGCGGCAGAACATTCCAGGCCCCTTCATTACGGGCAAGCTCGAAGGCTTGGCCCACGGCACTGGGTAGTCCAGCGACAATACCGGCAAAGATTAGCAGCGAAATACCGTTGCCAATGCCCTTCTCGGTAATCTGCTCACCTAGCCACATCATAAACACCGCGCCTGATACGAACGTAATCACGGCGGTGAAGTAGAAGCTAAAGTCAGCGCTGTACGCGATGCCTTGGCTAGCCAGGCCGACGGACATACCGGTTGCCTGGACAAATGCCAGTATCACCGTGCCGTAGCGGGTGTACTGGCTAATCTTGCGGCGGCCAGCCTCACCCTCTTTCTTGAGCTGCTCAAGATGAGGGGAGACCGCAGTCATGAGCTGCATGATAATCGACGCCGAAATATAGGGCATGATACCCAGGGCGAGGACACTCATGCGCTCCAGGGCGCCACCCGAGAACATGTTAAACATGCCTAGGATGGTTCCCTGTTGCTCCCTAAACAAGGCAGCAAGCTGGTCAGGATTGATACCGGGAACGGGAATGTGGGCACCAATACGGTACACCACGATGGCGAGGAGCACGAAGCGCAAACGCGCCCACAGTTCACTCAGACCGCTGCCCATCGCCGGCATTTTTCCTGACTTGGCCATTTAGTCCTCTACCTTGCCGCCAGCGGCTTCGATCGCTTCACGGGCACCTTTGGTGACCTTGATTCCGCGAACGGTAACCGCCGTTTTCAATTCGCCAGAAAGGATAATCTTCGCGTGTAGCGTAGCATCCTTCAGCACGTTGGCTTCTTTCAAAGATGCCATGGTGACTTCGCCACCGGCAACTTTAGCAAGCTCAGCCAGGCGTACTTCTTCAGAGACCAGCGACTTCGCAGACGTAAAGCCGAATTTCGGCAAACGACGCTGCAAAGGCATCTGACCGCCTTCGAAACCGGGCTTAACACTGCCGCCACTACGTGATTTCTGACCTTTGTGGCCACGGCCACCGGTCTTACCAAGACCGGAACCGATGCCACGACCCACACGCTTTGCAGCGTGTTTGGAGCCCGGAGCCGGGCTTAGGTTATTGAGTTTCATGGATTACTCTCCCTCAACGCGCACAAGGTAAGTTACCTTGTGGATCATGCCGCGTACGGCAGGGGTGTCTTCCAGTTCAACCGTATGACCGATGCGACGCAGGCCCAAGCCTTTCATAGTAGCCTTGTGCTTGGGCATAATGCCGATGGTGCTGCGGATCTGGGTAACCTTGATCGTTGCTGCCATGGTGCCTTACCCCGTGATCGCTTCGACAGACAGACCGCGCTTGGCGGCCACGTCTTCCGGTGCTTGCATGGAGGAGAGACCTTTAACAGTCGCTCGCACCACGTTAACCGGGTTGGTGGAACCGTAGCACTTGGCCAGTACGTCGTGGACACCGGCAAGCTCTAGTACAGAGCGCATGGCGCCACCGGCGATGATACCGGTACCTTCGGAAGCCGGCTGCATGTACACCTTGGAAGCACCGTGACGGGCTTTGACCGGGTACTGCAGCGTATGGCCAGCAAGGTTCACCTTGACCATGTTGCGACGAGCTTGATCCATCGCTTTCTGGATCGCGACAGGCACTTCACGTGCTTTGCCACGACCGAAACCGACACGACCTTTACCATCACCAACGACGGTCAGTGCGGTGAAGCCGAAAATACGACCACCCTTGACCACCTTGGCGACGCGGTTGACCTGCACTAACTTCTCTTGCAGATCACCGCTTTGCTGTTCGTTCTTCGCCATCGTAAAACCCTTTAGAATTCCAGGCCGCCTTCACGTGCGGCGTCGGCCAGCGCCTTGACGCGGCCGTGATACTTAAAGCCAGCACGGTCGAAGGCCACCTGGGTGATGCCTGCTTCTTTAGCGCGTTCAGCAATCAGAGCACCTACTTTAGAGGCCGCATCTGAGTTGCCGGTCGCACCCTCGCGCAGTGCTTTGTCCAGCGTAGAAGCACTGGCTAGCACTTTGCCACCATCCGGCGAGATAATCTGCGCATAGATGTGACGCGGGGTACGGTTGACGCACAGGCGATACACGCCCAGCTCGCGGATCTTCGCGCGAGCGCGGCGGGCACGACGGAGACGAGATTCTTTCTTCGCGTTCATAACCCTGCCTTACTTCTTCTTGGCTTCTTTGCGACGCACCTGCTCGTCGGCGTACCGTACACCCTTGCCTTTATACGGCTCGGGCGGACGGAAAGCGCGGATTTCCGCGGCGCACTGACCGAGCTGCTGCTTGTCCGCGCTTTTCAGCACGATCACGGTGTTCTTCGGCGTTTCCGCTGAGACACCTTCAGGCAGTTCGTAGTCGACCGGGTGCGAGAAGCCCAGTGAAAGATTGAGCGTCTGGCCCTTAGCTTGGGCACGATAACCGACGCCAACAATTTCGAGAGTTCGTGTAAAACCCTCGGATACGCCCGTTACCAGGTTCTGAACTAAGGCGCGGGTAGTACCGGCCATTGCCCAGCTCTTGGCAGACTCACTCGGGGCGAAGGTCAGCTGGCCATCTTCTTGATTAACCACTACATCAGAGTGGATCGTCATAGATAGCGTGCCCTGGCCGCCTTTGGCGGTCAGCTGGTCGGCATTGATTTTAATGTCAACGCCGGCAGGCACTTTAACCGGATATTTCGCTATGCGGGACATTCCAGCCTCCTAGAATACGGTGCAGATGACTTCGCCACCGACACCCGCTTGGCGCGCGGCACGATCGGTCATGACACCCGTTGACGTGGTGACAATCGCGATACCGAGACCATCGGCGACCTTAGGCAAGTTGTCCTTACCCATGTAACGGCGCAGGGACGGCTTGGAAACCCGCTGAATATGCTCAATGACCGGCTTACCCTCAAAGTACTTGAGAGTGATGGTTAGCTCAGGCTTAACACCTTCGGCAACCGTAAAGTCGGCAATGTAGCCTTCTTCCTTTAGCACTCGGGCCACTTGTACTTTCAGCTTGGAGGACGGCATGGTAGCCGTCTCCTTGGTGGCCATCTGCGCATTGCGGATACGGGTAAACATATCCGCCAGAGTGTCTTGCATGCTCATTTAATGTGCGCTCCTGATGATACTACGTGGCGTTACCAACTGGACTTTTTAAGACCAGGAACGTCGCCACGCATGGCGGCTTCACGCAGCTTGTTACGGCCGAGGCCGAACTTGTTGTAAAAACCGTGCGGACGACCGGTGATACGGCAGCGGTTACGCTGACGTACCGGGCTTGAGTCACGCGGCAATTGCTGCAGCTTCAGCGTCGCCTCGAAGCGGTCTTCCTCAGACGTGTTCACATCCGAGATGATTTTCTTAAGCTCTGCGCGCTTGGTGGCATACTTTGCCACCAGCTGCGTACGCTTAAGCTCACGCTCTATCATACTTTTCTTAGCCATGATCCAACCCTTATTTCTTGAAGGGGAAGTTCAGTGCGGTTAGTAGCGCACGACCTTCCTCGTCGGTTTTGGCGGTAGTAGTGATAGTGACGTCCAACCCTCGGATACGATCGATCTTATCATACTCGATCTCCGGGAAGATGATCTGCTCACGCACACCCATGGAGTAATTGCCGCGACCGTCAAAAGACTTCGGGTTAAGACCACGGAAGTCACGCACGCGGGGAATCGCGATGTAAACCAAACGGTCCAAGAAGTCCCACATGCGCTCAGCGCGCAGGGTCACCTTAATACCGATTGGCCAACCTTCACGTACCTTAAAGCCCGCGATGGACTTACGTGCCTTGGTCACCAACGGTTTTTGACCAGAGAGCTTCTCTAGATCGCCGATGGCATTGTCAATCAACTTTTTATCGTTGACTGCTTCGCCGATACCCATGTTCAGAGTCACTTTCGTGATCCGGGGTACCTGCATAACGTTGGCATAGCTGAACTCTTCTTTGAGTTGAGCTGCTACCTCGTTTTGATAACGTTCTTTCAAGTTCGCCATTTTGCTACCCGACTCGCGTTAGGCGTCGATCTGCGTCTGCGTCGACTTGTAGATACGTACCTTGGTACCGTCTTCCTTCACTTGGAAGCCGACGCGATCCGCCTTACCGGTCTCCGAATTGAAGATGGCTACGTTGGACGCGTGAATCGGAGCCTCACGCTCGACGATACCGCCCTGATTTCCCGCCATGGGATTTGGCTTGGTGTGACGTTTAATCATGTTCACACCGGACACCAAGAAGCGGTTTTCTAATACCCGCTTAACGGTGCCACGTTTGCCTTTATCCTTCCCGGCGATGACGATGACTTCATCGTCACGTTTGATCTTTTGCATATCCGCCTCGCTCCTTACAGCACTTCAGGCGCTAAGGAAATGATCTTCATGAACTTTTCATTACGAAGTTCACGAGTCACCGGCCCAAAAATACGGGTACCGATGGGCTGTTCGTTGGTGTTATTCAACAAAACTGCCGCATTTCCATCGAAACGGATGAGCGAACCGTCGGGACGACGGACGCCACTACGGGTCCGGACCACGACCGCTTTTAGCACCTGGCCTTTTTTGACCTTGCCACGCGGAATCGCTTCCTTAACCGTGACCTTGATGATATCACCAACGCGAGCGTAACGACGGTGTGATCCGCCTAACACCTTGATGCACTGCACCCGGCGCGCTCCGCTGTTGTCGGCGACATCCAGCATTGTCTGAGTCTGAATCATCGGTTTTCTCCAAACCTAATCTGACTGCACTGATTGACAAGCCTTGGGATTACCCCTTGGCGTGTTCAACCACCTCGACCAGCGTCCAAGCTTTTTTCTTGGAAAGCGGACGGCACTCTTGAATAGAGACCGTATCGCCTGCCTTAGCCTGGTTCGCCTCATCATGGGCGTGCAGCTTGGTGGAGCGCTTAACGTATTTTCCGTAGATCGGGTGACGCTCGCGCCGCTCGATCATGACGACGATGGACTTGTCCATCTTATCGCTCACCACTTTACCGGTGAGCGTACGCTTTGTGTTTTCTTCGGCCATCTCAATCACCTGCCTTCTCGTTGAGCAAAGTCTTAACGCGGGCGATATCCCGGCGGACCTGCTTGAGCAGATGAGTCTGGCTCAGTTGGCCAGTGGCCTTCTGCATGCGCAGGTTAAACTGCTCGCGGAGGAGTTCGAGGAGTTGCTCCTGGAGCTCTCCTGCGGACTTTTCACGAATTTCCTGGGCTTTCATCACATCACCGTCCGTTTCGCAAAGGTGGTGGATAAGGGCATTTTCTGTGCGGCAAGCTCAAACGCTTCACGAGCGAGCTCTTCCGACACGCCTTCAATTTCATACAGGACCCGACCCGGTTGGATCTGGGCAACCCAGTACTCAACAGAACCTTTACCTTTACCCATACGAACTTCGAGCGGCTTCTTGGAGATCGGCTTATCAGGGAATACGCGGATCCAAATCTTACCGCCACGCTTTACGTGACGTGTGATCGCACGACGGCCTGCTTCGATCTGACGCGCAGTGATGCGGCCGCGACCAGTAGCTTTAAGGCCGTATTCCCCGAAGCTGATCTTGCTTCCGCGATGCGCCAGGCCACGGTTGCGGCCTTTCATCATCTTGCGGAATTTCATACGCTTGGGCTGTAACATCGACTCGCTCTCCCCTTACCTGGAACCTTTCTTCTTGGGCGCGTTGCCGGCAGGCTGTTTGGCCTTGGCACGTACTTCCTCGATACCGCCGAGGATTTCACCCTTGAAGATCCACACTTTGACGCCGATAACGCCATAGGTGGTGTGAGCTTCGTAAGTGGCGTAGTCGATATCCGCACGCAACGTGTGCAGCGGAACGCGACCTTCGCGGTACCATTCGGTACGTGCGATTTCAGCGCCACCAAGACGACCTGACAGCTGAATCTTGATGCCACCAGCGCCAAGACGCATTGCGTTCTGTACCGCGCGCTTCATAGCACGACGGAACATAACGCGACGCTCAAGCTGACCCGCTACGTTAGCAGCGACTAGCTTGGCATCCAGCTCCGGCTTGCGAACTTCTTCGATGTTCACATGCACGGGAACACCCATCATCTGGGTGAGATCGCGACGCAAACGGTCGACATCTTCACCTTTCTTACCAATCACGATACCCGGACGGGCAGTGTGAATGGTGATGCGGGCATTGTTCGCCGGACGCTCGATGTGGATGCGGCTAACAGAGGCGCTTTTAAGACGCTCTTCCAGGAAGCTACGCACTTCGAGATCGTTATTGAGCTTATCGGCGTAAGCGCCGCGCTCAGCATACCAGACAGAAGCATGGTCTTTGACGATGCCCAGTCGAATGCCTGTTGGATTGACTTTCTGACCCATCGGTCGACTCCTACTTCTCGGCTACCTTGACGGTGATGTGGCACGTGCGCTTCAAGATACGATCCGCACGCCCCTTGGCACGCGGCTTGATACGCTTGAGCGTCATGCCCTCATCGACGCAGATGGTCGAGACACGCAGCTCGTCAATATCCATGCCGTTATTTTCTTCCGCATTTGCAATCGCGGATTGCAGCACCTTCTTAACCAGCTTGGCAGCCTTCTTCGGTGAGAAGGTCAGCAGGTCGAGTGCCTCGGCGACAGGTTTACCGCGCACCTGGTCAGCCACCAAACGGGCCTTCTGGGCGGATAAACGAGCGCCAAGCAGCTTAGCTGTGACTTCCATCTCTCAATCCTCTCTGGCTTACCGTTTGGCTTTTTTATCCGCCGCATGCCCGCGATAAGTGCGAGTAGCAGCGAATTCGCCCAATTTGTGGCCAACCATTTCCTCGGAGACGTGCACCGGGACGTGTTGGCGACCATTATGGACCGCGATAGTGAGGCCTACCATATTGGGCAGGATCATAGAACGACGCGACCAAGTCTTAATTGGTTTGCGATCGCTCTTCTCCACTGCAGCCTCTACCTTCTTCAAAAGATGAAGGTCAATGAAGGGACCTTTCTTTAGTGAACGTGGCACAGCCGTTACCTCTTAATGTCTTGGCAATTTAGATCAACGCGTCTTATTACGACGACGAATGATCAGCTTGTCGGTGCGCTTGTTCTTACGCGTCTTGTGACCCTTAGTCGGCACACCCCATGGGGATACCGGGTGACGACCACCACTGGTGCGGCCTTCGCCACCACCGTGTGGGTGATCGACTGGGTTCATCGCGACACCGCGAACAGTCGGACGCACGCCTCTCCAGCGCTTCGCACCGGCCTTGCCAAGTTGACGCAGGCTGTGCTCAGAGTTGCTCACTTCACCCAACGTCGCGCGGCACTCGGCCAACACTTTACGCATTTCGCCAGAGCGAAGACGCAAGGTGGCATAGTTACCTTCACGAGCAACCAACTGGGCGCTTGTACCGGCACTGCGAGCAATCTGCGCACCTTTGCCCGGCTTGAGTTCGATGCAGTGCACCGTAGAACCCAGCGGAACGTTACGCAGCGGCAAGGCATTGCCTTTCTTGATTGACGCGTTAACACCAGATTCCAGCACGTCACCCGCGCTGACACCTTTCGGTGCAATGATGTAACGACGTTCACCATCGGCATACTTCAGCAGTGCAATGTGCGCACTGCGGTTGGGATCGTGCTCCAGGCGCTCAACGGTGGCAGGAATGCCATCCTTGGTACGCTTGAAATCGATCAACCGATAGTGGTGACGATGACCACCGCCCACGTGGCGGGTGGTGATACGACCGTAGTTATTCCGGCCGCCGGACTTGGACTGTTTTTCCAAAAGCGGTGCATAGGCACGGCCTTTAAACAGTTCCTCGCCAACGATCTTGACGACGTGGCGACGACCGGCGGAAGTGGGTTTGGTCTTGACGATTGCCATTATCCGTACTCCTGCCCTTATTCGGCGCCAGAGAAGTCTTCGAGCGTTTCACCCGCAGCCAGGGTCACATACGCTTTGCGGTAACCCTTACGCAGGCCAACGCCGTTCGCAGTACGCTTTGTTTTACCCTTCATGTTCAGAACCTGAACACTACCGACCTTTTTGCCGAAGAGTGCTTCAACGGCCTTTTTGATCTCGGGCTTGGTAGCATCAGATGCTACCTTGAAAACGTACTGGTTGCGCTCGGCTGCCATTGCGGCCTTTTCGGTCACGTGCGGCCCAAGCAGAACCTTAAATACGCGTTCCTGGTTCATGCCAGCTTCTCCTCGAATTTACGCAGGGCGGAGACGGTAATCAGGACCTTATCAAAGGCTACCAGGCTTACCGGGTCAGCTGCCGCGACATCCACCACGTCAACGTGGGGAAGGTTGCGTGCGGCCAAATAGAGCTTCTCGTCGATTTCTTCAGTGACGATCAACACTTTTTCAAGGTTGAGCTCTTTCAGCTTGGCAGCTACCTGCTTGGTCTTAGGCGCATCGACGACGAACTCTTCAATCGCGACTAAACGCTCTTGACGTACCAGCTCAGACAAGATGGAGCGCATCGCTGCACGGTACATCTTGCGGTTAACCTTCTGGGTGTAGTCTTGCGGACGCGCCGCGAAGGTTACGCCACCACTACGCCATAGCGGAGAGCGGATGGTACCGGCACGTGCACGACCGGTGCCTTTCTGACGCCACGGCTTCTTACCACCGCCACGAACGTCGGAACGACTCTTTTGTGCGCGGGTTCCCTGACGACCAGCCGCCAAATAGGCAGTGACAACCTGGTGAACAAGCGCTTCGTTGAATTCTTTGCCAAAAGTGGCGTCGGCTACTTCAACGGTACCCGCGCCTGCAGCAAGATTCAGATTCATTGGTAATTATCCCCTTCAGCCTGCTTTCACGGCGCTGCGAACGATAACGTCACTACCGGGAGCACCCGGTACGGCGCCTTTAATCAGCAGCAGGTTACGCTCGGCGTCGACACGGACGATCTCAAGGCTCTGCACGGTGCAACGGGCGTTACCCATTTGACCGGCCATCTTTTTGCCTTTGAAAACGCGACCCGGAGTCTGACACATGCCGATAGAACCCGGCGCGCGATGCGACAGAGAGTTACCGTGAGTCATGTCTTGGGTACGGAAATTCCAGCGCTTAACAGCACCCTGGAAGCCTTTACCCTTAGAGGTGCCAGTCACGTCAACCATTTGACCAGCTTCGAAGAGGGATACGGTGATTTCGCCGCCCACTTCAGGAATTGTTTCGCCTTCTGCAAGACGAAATTCCATCAGTGCACGACCAGCTTCAACACCCGCCTTGGCAAACTGACCCGCTTGCGCTTTGGTGAGGTGCTTCGCTTTGCGAGAGCCAGATGTGACCTGAATCGCTGCGTAACCGTCAGATTCGACAGATTTAACGCGTGTAACACGATTAGGATCAACTTCAATAACGGTTACGGGCACAGACGCGCCGTCTTCGGTAAAGACACGGGTCATCCCGGCCTTTTTACCGACTAAACCGATAGTCATACTCAGTCTCCTATAGTGTACGGGGCTATCACCCGCTATGGCTGCCCTTTCCAGAGCATTCCACTAGCACATTGTATGGCGCCTCACGGCGCGGCGGCTGCTGCTCATGCCAACTCTTTATAAAGAGCGATGAGCGCTGGGCCGCAAAGTGACTAGTGTAATTAGTTGAGTTTGATTTGCACGTCTACGCCTGCGGCGAGATCAAGCTTCATCAAAGCGTCAACAGTTTTCTCGGTCGGCTCAACAATGTCGAGCACACGCTTGTGCGTACGAATCTCATACTGGTCACGCGCATCTTTGTTGACGTGCGGCGAGATCAGGATGGTGTAACGCTCGCGATTGGTCGGCAGCGGGATCGGGCCACGAACCTGAGCACCAGTACGCTTAGCAGTTTCAACAATTTCCGCTGTGGACTGATCGATCAGGCGATGGTCGAATGCTTTCAACCGAATGCGAATCTTTTGGTTCTGCATTTGCCTTAAACTCCAATGGATGTCGACGGCGCGAGCCGTCTACCCACGCATTCAAAGGATGCGCATTATAGGCACGCCAAAAGCCCATGTCAAACATTTGCTGTTGGTGCGCAGAAAAGGGGGCTCATCAGAGCCCCCTTCATCATTCAAGCATGTAGCTTACTTGACGATCTTGGCCACAACGCCAGCACCGACAGTACGGCCGCCTTCACGAATAGCGAAGCGCAAACCTTCGTCCATTGCGATCGGAGCGATCAAGGTAACAACCATCTGAACGTTGTCACCCGGCATGACCATTTCAACGCCTTCCGGCAGTTCACAAGTACCGGTTACATCGGTGGTACGGAAGTAGAACTGGGGACGGTAGCCCTTGAAGAAAGGCGTGTGACGACCACCCTCTTCTTTGGACAGTACGTAAACTTCTGCTTCGAAGGTAGTGTGCGGGTTGATGGTGCCCGGCTTGGCCAATACTTGGCCACGCTCGACGTCATCACGCTTAGTACCACGCAGCAGGGCGCCAACGTTCTCACCAGCACGACCTTCGTCGAGCAGTTTACGGAACATTTCAACACCGGTAACGATCGTTTTGGTGGTGTCGCGGATACCCACGATTTCCACTTCTTCGCCCGCTTTAACGATGCCGCGCTCTACACGACCGGTAACAACAGTACCGCGACCAGAGATAGAGAACACGTCTTCAATCGGCATCAGGAACGGCTGGTCGATAGCACGCTCCGGCTCAGGAATGTACTCGTCCAGAGCTTTGATCAGGTTAGCTACCGCAGTAGTACCCATGCCGTTCTCATCTTCACCGTTCAGCGCCATCAAGGCAGAACCAGTGATGATCGGCGTGTCGTCGCCCGGGAAGTCGTACTGGTCTAGAAGTTCGCGAACTTCCATTTCTACCAGCTCGAGCAGCTCTTCGTCATCGACCATGTCCGCTTTGTTCAGGAACACAACGATGAACGGTACGCCAACCTGACGAGACAGCAGGATGTGCTCGCGAGTTTGCGGCATCGGGCCGTCTGCGGCAGAACATACCAGGATCGCGCCGTCCATCTGCGCAGCACCGGTGATCATGTTCTTGACGTAGTCAGCGTGTCCTGGGCAGTCAACGTGAGCGTAGTGACGCTCTTCAGACTGATATTCCACGTGGGAAGTAGCGATCGTGATACCGCGCTCGCGCTCTTCAGGAGCGTTATCGATGGTATCAAATTCACGCCAGTCGCCGCCGAAAACCTCAGCAGACACGCGGGTTAGGGCCGCTGTCAGAGTCGTTTTACCGTGGTCGACGTGACCAATGGTGCCGACGTTGACGTGCGGTTTGGAACGTTCAAATTTTTCCTTAGCCACTGCTATAACCTCTTTACGTTAGCTAACGGTTAACCGTTTTGATTGATGACGGCTTCAACGACGCTGGAGGGCGCCTCGTCGTACTTCGAGAACTCCATAGAGTAGCTCGCACGGCCCTGGGTTTGTGAGCGCAGATCGGTTGCATAACCGAACATCTCGCCCAGTGGCACCGTTGCACGAATGACTTTACCAGAAGAAGAGTCATCCATGCCCTGCACCAAGCCGCGACGACGGCTCAGGTCGCCCATGACGTCACCCATAAATTCTTCGGGGGTCACGATTTCGACCTTCATCACCGGCTCCAGCAGCACGGCCTTGGCCTTCCTGGCACCTTCTTTCACTGCCATAGAAGAAGCAATCTTAAACGCAGTCTCGTTGGAGTCCACGTCGTGGAAGGAGCCGTCGAACAGCGACACTTTAACGTCGATCATCGGGTAACCCGCGATGACACCGTTTTTGAGCTGCTCGTAAGCACCCTTCTCAACCGCGGGAACGTATTCCTTCGGAACCGCACCACCCACGATCTCAGAGTTGAACTTGAAGAACAGTTCGTCTTCGCCTTCACCCTTCTCTTCTGCTGTCAGCGGCTCGATACGCAGCCATACGTGACCATACTGACCACGACCACCGGACTGACGCACGAACTTGCCTTCTTGCTCAATGCTGCCGCGAATCGTTTCGCGATAGGCAACCTGCGGCTTACCGATATTGGCTTCAACCTTAAACTCGCGACGCATACGGTCAACGAGGATGTCCAGGTGAAGCTCACCCATACCAGAAATAATCGTCTGGCCGGTTTCTTCGTCGGTTTTAACCTGGAAGGAGGGATCTTCCTGAGCAAGCTTGCCCAGAGCGACACCCATCTTCTCTTGGTCTGCCTTAGATTTAGGCTCTACAGCAACCGAGATAACCGGATCCGGGAACTCCATACGCTCGAGAACAATTTTGTTATCGATGTCGCACAGGGTATCACCGGTGGTGACGTCCTTGAGACCGATACAAGCGGCGATATCGCCCGCCAGTACTTCTTTGATCTCTTCACGGGAGTTGGCGTGCATCTGAACGATACGGCCAACGCGCTCCTTCTTCTGCTTAACGGAGTTATAAACACCGTCGCCAGATTTCAGAACGCCCGAGTAGACGCGGATAAAGGTCAGCGTACCAACGAAGGGGTCGGTGGCGATTTTAAATGCCAACGCCGCAAACGGTGCACTGTCGTCCGCTTCACGGGTATCAACGGTGCCGTTTTTATCATCCAACTCACCTTCGATCGCCTTAACTTCTGTCGGCGAAGGCATGAATTCGATAACGCCATCCAGCACGGCCTGAACACCCTTGTTCTTAAAGGCAGAACCACAGGTAACCAGAACGATATCGTTAGCCAGAGTGCGCGCACGCAGACCAGCTTTGATCTCTTCAATCGTTAGCTCGCCGCCTTCAAGGTATTTCTCCATCAGCTCATCAGAGCCTTCGGCAGCAGCCTCGACCATCTCTTCGCGATACTTTTCTGCTGTTTCTTGTAGCTCAGCAGGAATATCCACGAGGTCATAGGTCATACCCAGACTTTCTTCATCCCACAGGATGGCTTTCATCTGAATAAGGTCGATAACACCTTTAAAGTCCTCTTCCGTGCCCCAGTTAATCTGGATCGGCACAGCATTAGCACCCAGACGCTCTTTCAACTGGTCGACAACCATGAAGAAATCAGCACCGGTACGGTCCATTTTGTTGACAAAGACCATGCGCGGCACTTCGTACTTATTGGCCTGGCGCCATACAGTTTCGGTCTGCGGCTGAACGCCGGAAGAACCGCACAGTACAACAACCGCGCCATCAAGTACGCGCAAAGAACGTTCAACTTCGATCGTGAAGTCAACGTGCCCTGGGGTGTCGATAATGTTAATACGGTGCTCAGGGAACTGCTTGTTCATGCCCTGCCAGAAACAGGTAGTTGCAGCTGAGGTGATAGTGATACCACGCTCCTGCTCCTGCTCCATCCAGTCCATGGTCGCAGCACCGTCGTGCACTTCGCCCACTTTGTGGGAAAGGCCGGTGTAGAACAGTACCCGCTCAGTCGTCGTAGTCTTACCCGCGTCAACGTGAGCGACGATACCGATATTACGATAGCGATTTAGTGGAGTCTTGCGTGCCACGGTGAAACTCCCGTTTGTTGGCGATGCTCGTTAATTTAGCGACGTATGCAAGCGAGGCTTATGCGTCCGCCGCTACCACTGCATGGTAGCGGCTGGGTATTGCAACTAATGCGTTGCAACAACGCGACTCAGCAAACACTTCGCCATGCTGAACAACGTGCATATAAAAACCATAAAGCCGTACTTAAAAACGCCGTGCTTAGAAACGCAGTTTCTAGAAACACCGATTTTAGAAACGGTAGTGCGAGAAGGCCTTGTTGGCTTCTGCCATGCGATGCACGTCTTCGCGCTTCTTAACGGCAGAACCTTTACCTTCCGCGGCATCCAGCATTTCGCCTGCTAGACGCTGCACCATGGTTTTCTCACCGCGACGACGCGCCGCGTCTACCAGCCAGCGCATTGCTAGCGCTTGGCGACGAGACGGACGTACTTCAACCGGCACCTGATAGGTCGCACCACCAACGCGGCGCGACTTCACTTCGACCATGGGCTGGATGGCTTCCAGCGCTTTGTCGAAGATCTCCAGCGGATCTTCTTTACTACGATCGGCAACCTTGTCCAACGCACCGTAGACGATACGCTCAGCTATGGACTTTTTGCCGCTGACCATCAGGTGGTTCATGAACTTCGCCAGACGCTCACTTCCGAACTTAGGATCCGGCAGGATTTCGCGTTTAGCTACTACTCTTCTTCTAGGCATGATAAGCCCTCAATTAAGGATCTTTCAGGTAAACCCGGAACTCATGAGCTTGTACTAAGACAAAGCGTCGCCCGACCTTACTCTTATCAGACCGTCAAATTCGTGATAATCGCTACTCAGCACACCCAATAAAATCGGCCATGCTATACAGCTACCCCAGCCTTATTAGGACTTAGGACGCTTAGTACCGTATTTAGAACGACCCTGACGACGATTTTGAACGCCAGAGGTGTCAAGGGCGCCACGAACGGTGTGATAACGCACACCTGGTAAATCCTTTACACGACCGCCACGAATCAAAACGACAGAGTGTTCTTGAAGGTTGTGACCTTCACCACCGATGTAAGAAGACACTTCGAAACCGTTGGTAAGGCGCACACGGCAAACCTTACGCAGGGCCGAGTTCGGCTTCTTCGGGGTAGTAGTGTAAACGCGCGTACATACGCCGCGCTTTTGCGGACAGGCCTGCAGCGCGGGCACGTCACTTTTAGTGACGGGGCGCTTGCGCGGCTTGCGCACTAGCTGATTAATCGTTGCCATGGTGTTTAGCTGACTCCAATGGTTGCCTTGTCTTTCAACAAGTAGCCTTTTTAACAAATACGTGCAGCGGATGCGGGCGCACCCACCCCACTGTTAAAGGCTGCGCATTCTAAAGGCTGACCCTAGGTGCCGTCAAGCCTTGCTGGCGGTTTTACCAGCAAGGTGACGTTTTTAGGTCAGCAACTTATGCTACTTACTAATTTTACTGCTTGTTTTAAGCACCAAATTTACAGCTCGTCGTCAGAGTCGAGAGCGGTTAACTGGGCACCTAGCTCCTGCTCTACCTCGGTCGCCGAGGGATTGAACAGTTGCTCAACGCCTTCGCGCTTGCGACGACGTTCTGCGTGGTGAGTCAAGCCAGTACCTGCCGGTATCAGACGACCCACTACCACATTCTCTTTTAGACCGCGCAGATAGTCACGCTTGCCGGTCACCGCTGCTTCGGTCAATACGCGGGTGGTCTCCTGGAAGGAGGCCGCGGAAATGAACGACTCGGTGGCCAAGCTGGCCTTAGTAATACCCAGCAACATGCGTTGGTACTTGGCTGGGAATTTCTTCTCTTTTTCAAGACGTTCATTCTGTTCCAGCACACGCACAAGCTCGGCTTGATCGCCCGTGATGAAATCAGAGTCGCCTGAATCAGCAATCTCTACCTTACGCAGCATCTGACGCACAATCACTTCAATGTGCTTATCGTTGATACCAACGCCCTGGAGACGGTAAACGTCTTGTACTTCTGCCGTAATGTACTTGGCGAGCTCCTCAACACCCAATAAACGCAGGATGTCATGGGGGTTGCTCGGGCCATCAGAAATGACTTCCCCCTTCTCAACCGTTTCGCCTTCAAAGACGGCAATTTGACGCCACTTCGGAATCAAGGCTTCAAACGGATCGCCGGATTCCGGGGTAATCATCAGGCGACGCTTGCCTTTAGTCTCTTTACCAAAGCTAACGACACCGCTGATTTCCGCCAGGATAGACGACTCTTTCGGCTTACGCGCCTCAAACAAGTCAGCAACGCGTGGCAGACCACCGGTGATATCTTTGTTCGCCGAGGCTTCTACCGGGATACGGGCAACGACTTCACCCACACCGATAGTGACACCATCGTCGACCGAAATAATCGAGTTGCCTGGCAGCAAGTACTGCACCGGCGTGTTGGAACCGGATACGGAAACATACTCACCAGCGCTGTCTTGCAGCATAACCATCGGGCGCTTATCGCGACCAGCCATGGGGCGCGCTGCAGACTCGATCACCTCAATAGAGGACAAGCCAGTCATCTCATCGACGCTACGGTGCATGGTGACACCTTCGTCAAGATCGATGAACTGCGCCTTACCCTCTACTTCGGCAACGATCGGGTGCGTGTGCGGGTCCCACTTGGCGACTATGGCACCGGCATCCACGACGTCACCGTCGCGTACCGAGAGTTCGGCGCCGTAAGGCAGCTTGTAGTACTCGCGTTCACGACCATGGTCATCCGCAACAGCCAAGGCGCTCGAACGAGAGACCACCACTAGCTTGCCGTCACCACGCTCAACATGCTTGATGTTGTGCAGGCGAACCTTGCCGCCGTGCTTCACTTGTACGCTATCCACGGCTGATGAACGCGATGCTGCGCCGCCGATGTGGAAGGTACGCATGGTCAGCTGGGTACCCGGCTCACCAATTGACTGGGCAGCGATAACGCCGACAGCTTCACCGATGTTGACCTGGTGGCCACGGGCCAAGTCACGGCCGTAACAGGAGGCACACACGCCATGTGCGGTCTCACAAGTAATCGTGGAGCGTACGATAATTTCGTCGACGCCCATGGTGTCGAGCTCTGCACACCACTTCTCGTCGAGCAATGTCCCTTTAGCGATCAATACTTCGCCGCTGCCCGGATGCACGACATCCTGCGCAACCACGCGACCTAGTACACGCTGGGAGAGCGGTACAATGATGTCGCCGCCCTCGATGATCGGATGCAGCGTCAGGCCATTTTCAGTACCACAGTCCACTTCAGTGATAACCAAATCCTGCGCCACGTCGACCAAACGACGCGTCAGGTAACCGGAGTTGGCCGTTTTCAGAGCCGTATCCGCCAGACCTTTACGTGCACCGTGGGTCGAGATGAAGTACTGAAGTACGTTCAGACCTTCACGGAAGTTGGCAACGATCGGCGTTTCGATGATCGAGCCATCCGGCTTGGCCATCAGGCCACGCATACCGGCCAACTGACGAATCTGTGCAGCCGAACCACGCGCACCAGAGTCGGCCATGATGAAGACGCTGTTGAACGAATCTTGCTCAACCTCGTTGCCATCACGATCGATAACGGTCTCTTTCGAGATGCCGACCATCATCGCCTTAGCGACTTTATCGTTCGCCTTCGACCAGATATCGATAACCTTGTTGTACTTCTCACCCGCTGTTACTAGGCCAGAAGAGAACTGGTCTTCGATCTCTTTAACTTCGGCTTCCGCCGCGTCAACGATTTCGGTTTTCGCTTCGGGGATAACGAAGTCGTTAACACCGATAGAGGCACCGGACCAAGTCGCCAAGCGAAAGCCGGTGTACATCAGCTGGTCAGCGAAGATGACGGTCGGCTTAAGGCCGGCACGACGATAGACTTCGTTGATCAGGCTGGAGATCGCCTTCTTCTTCATCGGCTGATCGATCAGCGCGAAGGGGACACCTTCCGGAAGAATGCGGAACAGCAGTGCACGGCCTACCGTCGTATCGTAAATACGGCGGTGGAAGCTGCGCTCGCCGCTCTCTTCTTCGATATCGATTTCGTCCAGACGCACTTTGACCCGGGCGTGCAGCGATACAGACTGGGTACCAAACGCGCGCTCGACCTCGTTAAGGTCAGAGAACACCATGCCTTCGCCTTTGGCGTTGATCTTTTCGCGGGTCATGTAGTAAAGACCCAGAACAACATCTTGCGACGGCACGATGATCGGCTCGCCGTTAGCGGGCGACAGCACGTTGTTGGTGGCCATCATCAGCGCACGCGCTTCA
Source organism: Vreelandella arctica (assembly GCF_037070215.1). NCBI lineage: Bacteria > Pseudomonadati > Pseudomonadota > Gammaproteobacteria > Oceanospirillales > Halomonadaceae > Vreelandella > Vreelandella arctica. The sequence goes on from NZ_JBANSN010000006.1 coordinate 203,773, forward strand.
AGCTGGGCTTCCAGGGTCAGCGGTACGTGTACCGCCATCTGGTCACCGTCAAAGTCGGCGTTGTAGGCGGCACATACCAGCGGGTGTAGCTGGATCGCTTTACCTTCGATCAACAGCGGCTCAAACGCCTGGATACCCAGACGGTGCAGCGTGGGTGCGCGGTTAAGCAGTACCGGGTGTTCGCGGATAACATCGGCGAGGATGTCCCACACTTCCGGCAGCTCACGCTCGACCATCTTCTTGGCGGCTTTGATCGTTGAGGCGTAGCCCAGCGACTGCAGCTTGGAGTAGATGAATGGCTTGAACAGCTCGAGCGCCATTTTCTTGGGCAGACCACACTGGTGCAGGCGCAGGGTCGGACCGACGGTAATCACCGAACGGCCCGAGTAGTCGACGCGCTTGCCCAGCAAGTTCTGACGGAAACGACCCTGCTTACCTTTGATCATGTCGGCGAGCGATTTCAGCGGACGCTTGTTAGAGCCCGTGATCGCGCGGCCACGACGACCGTTATCCAGCAGTGCATCGACTGCTTCCTGCAGCATCCGCTTCTCGTTGCGCACGATAATATCCGGTGCATTGAGATCCAGCAGACGCTTCAAGCGGTTGTTACGGTTGATCACACGACGGTAAAGGTCGTTGAGGTCAGAGGTCGCGAAACGGCCACCGTCCAGTGGTACCAACGGACGAAGGTCCGGCGGCAACACGGGCAGCACTTCCATAACCATCCACGCCGGCGCATTGCCAGAGTGGTAGAAGGCTTCCAGCAGCTTCAGGCGCTTAGAAAGCTTCTTGATCTTAGTTTCAGAGTTGGTCTGCGGAATTTCTTCACGCAGGTGGTTAATCTCTTCTTCCAGATCGATATCTTTGAGTAGCTCTTGAACGGCTTCGGCCCCCATACGGGCATCGAAGTCATCGCCGAACTCTTCTAATGCTTCGAAGTACTGCTCATCGTTGAGCAGCTGACCACGCTCCAGCGTGGTCATGCCGGGATCGATGACGACAAAGCTTTCGAAATACAGCACGCGCTCGATATCACGCAGGGTCATATCGAGGAACATGCCGATACGCGACGGCAGTGACTTCAGAAACCAAATGTGTGCCACCGGCGAGGCGAGTTCGATATGCCCCATGCGCTCACGGCGCACGGCAGCTTTGGTCACTTCAACGCCACACTTTTCGCAAATAATGCCGCGGTGCTTCATGCGCTTATACTTGCCGCACAGGCACTCGTAGTCCTTTACCGGGCCAAAAATCTTGGCGCAGAACAGACCGTCCCGCTCCGGTTTAAAGGTACGGTAGTTGATGGTCTCAGGCTTCTTCACCTCGCCAAATGACCAGGAGCGAATCATGTCCGGCGACGCCAGGGTAATCTTGATCGCGTCAAACTCTTCGGACTGAGACTGCGATTTGAGTACTTTCACCAAATCTTTCATGTGACGGCTCCTAGCTCTCTAACTCGATATCGATGCCCAGCGAGCGGATTTCCTTCACGAGTACGTTGAAGGATTCCGGCATGCCTGCCTGCATGGTGTGGTCGCCATCCACGATGTTTTTATACATCTTGGTGCGGCCTTCGACGTCGTCCGACTTGACGGTGAGCATCTCTTGAAGCGTGTAAGCGGCGCCGTAAGCTTCCAACGCCCACACTTCCATCTCACCGAAGCGCTGACCACCGAATTGTGCCTTACCACCCAAGGGCTGCTGGGTAACCAGCGAGTAAGAACCGGTAGAACGCGCGTGCATCTTGTCGTCTACCAAGTGGTTAAGCTTCAACATATACATGTAGCCGACGGTAACCGGACGATCAAAGGCGTCACCGGTACGGCCATCGAATAGGGCCATCTGACCCGACTCAGGAATGTCTGCCAGCTTCAGCAGGTGCTTGATTTCGTGCTCTTTGGCACCGTCAAACACCGGTGTGGCCATTGGCACACCCCCTTTGAGATTCTTCGCCAGAGCGATGATCTCATCGTCAGTCAGGGAATCGAGATCTTCAACACGCGTACCTTGCGTATTGTAAATCTGCCCCAGGAAGTCACGAATCTCGGCCACTTGCTGTCCGCGCGCATCGCGCAGCATGGCTTCGATCTTGACGCCCAAGCCACGTGCCGCCATACCCAGGTGAGTCTCAAGGATCTGACCAACGTTCATCCGCGACGGTACGCCCAGCGGGTTTAGCACCACATCAACCGGCTCGCCCTTCTCGTCAAACGGCATATCTTCGATGGGCATAATCGCCGAGATAACACCTTTGTTACCGTGACGACCGGCCATCTTGTCGCCTGGCTGGATGCGACGCTTAACGGCCATGTAGACCTTGACAATTTTCAGCACGCCCGGCGCGAGGTCATCGCCCTGGGTCAGCTTGCGCTTCTTATCTTCAAAGCGCTCATCCATCTCTTTACGACGGATTTCAAGCTGCTCATCGGCCTGAGCCAGCAACTCGTTGTATGACTCATCCTGCATACGCAGTTTGAACCACTGCTGACGCGGCAGCTCGTCGAGGTACTCCTCGTCCAGCACGTCGCCTTTCTTAAGGTTCGGGCCACCGTTAACCGCCTGACCATCCAGGGTACGCTTTAGACGCTCAAAGGTAGCGTCTTCAGCAATGCGGTAGGTCTCCTGAAGATCCTTACGCACCTCATCAAGCTGCATGCGCTCAATGGTCAGCGCGCGGGAGTCTTTATCAACGCCGTCGCGGGTAAACACCTGTACGTCGATAACCGTACCTTTCATGCCGGTGGGGGCACGCAGGGAGGTGTCTTTAACGTCAGACGCTTTCTCGCCGAAGATGGCACGCAACAGCTTCTCTTCGGGCGTCAGCTGGGTTTCACCCTTCGGCGTTACCTTACCGACCAGAATGTCGCCGGGGCCGACTTCAGCACCGATGTAAACAACGCCCGCTTCATCCAGCTTGGAGAGCGCAGACTCGCCCACGTTCGGAATATCAGAGGTAATCTCTTCAGAACCCAACTTGGTGTCGCGAGACACACAGGTCAGTTCCTGAATGTGGATCGTAGTGAAACGGTCTTCTTGAACAACCCGCTCGGAAAGCAGGATGGAATCCTCGAAGTTGTAACCGTTCCAGGGCATGAACGCGATGCGCATGTTCTGACCCAGTGCAAGGTCACCCATATCAACAGATGGGCCGTCGGCGAGGATATCGCCACGCGCCACATTGTCGCCAGGCCGCACGATGGGGCGCTGGTTCATACAGGTGTTCTGGTTCGAGCGGGTGTACTTGGTCAGGTTGTAGATATCAACACCGGCTTCACCGCCGATAATTTCATCTTCATTAACCCGCACCACGACACGACGCGCATCAACGGAATCAATAACACCGCCGCGATTGGCCACCGCACAGACGCCGGAGTCACGGGCAACAAAGCGCTCCATGCCCGTACCTACCAGCGGCTTATCAGCACGCAAGGTCGGTACCGCCTGACGCTGCATGTTAGAACCCATCAAGGCGCGGTTGGCGTCATCGTGCTCCAGGAACGGAATCAATGCCGCTGCAACGGAGACGACCTGACGTGGCGATACGTCCATTAGCGTCACTTGCTCAGGACGCATAAAGGTCGTTTCACCGCGGTGACGTACCTGAACCAGGTCATCACTTAGCTTGTTGGACTCATCTACCGCTGCTGACGCCTGGGCGATAACAAAGTCGCCCTCTTCGATCGCCGAGAGGTGAACGATGTCGTCAGTCAACTGGCGGTCAACCACTTTACGGTACGGCGTTTCAAGGAAACCGTAGCTGTTAGTGTGGCTGTAGGTTGCCAGCGAGTTAATCAGACCAATGTTCGGGCCTTCTGGCGTTTCGATCGGGCAAAGACGTCCGTAGTGCGTGGCGTGAACGTCACGTACTTCGAAGCCAGCGCGCTCACGGGTCAAACCACCGGGGCCGAGTGCAGACACACGACGCTTGTGGGTAACCTCAGAAAGCGGGTTGTTCTGATCCATAAACTGCGAAAGCTGGCTGGAACCAAAGAACTCTTTCACCGCCGCCGCGACCGGCTTGGCGTTGATTAAGTCTTGCGGCATCAGGCCTTCGCTTTCCGCCATGGAAAGACGCTCTTTGACGGCACGCTCTACGCGCACCAAGCCAACGCGGAACTGGTTTTCGGCCATTTCGCCTACACAGCGAATACGACGGTTACCCAGGTGATCGATATCGTCAACGTCACCGAAGCCGTTACGGATATTGATCAGCTCGCGCAGCACATCCAGGATGTCTTTGCGATCCAATACGCCGGAGCCGGTGTCAGTGTCACGACGCAGACGACGGTTGAACTTCATGCGGCCAACGCCCGACAGGTCGTAGCGGTCCTCAGAGAAGAACAGGTTGTTAAACAGCGTCTCGGCGGACTCTTTGGTCGGCGGCTCGCCTGGGCGCATCATGCGGTAAATTTCGACCAACGCTTCAAGCGCGGAGTTAGTCGCATCCAGACGCAAGGTGTCGGAGATGAAAGAACCGCAATCAAGGTCGTTGGTGTACAGGGTTTCAATCAGCGCAATGCCGCCCTGAGCCATACGTTCGAGCACTTCCGGGGTGATCTCGGTGTTGCACGGGCAGATCAATTCACCGGTCTTCGTATCGATTTGATCTTTAGCCAGGGTTTTGCCGAACAGGTACTCCATCGGCACATCCAGACGCTCAAGGCCGGCTTTTTCTAGCTGGCGAATGTGCTTCTGGGTGATACGACGCCCTTCTTCAACAATCACATTACCTTCGCCATCCTTGATGTCGAAAGTCGCCGTCTCGCCGCGCAGACGCGACGGTACCAGCTCCACAGAGAAACCGGATTTCTCGATGTGGAAGACGCTGGTTTCAAAAAACTCAGCAAGAATCTCTTCGGTGTTCATTCCCAGCGCACGCATAAGTACCGAGGCCGGCAGTTTGCGGCGACGGTCAATACGTACAAAGACGTTGTCTTTAGGGTCGAACTCGAAGTCTAACCAGGAGCCACGGTAAGGAATCACGCGGGCTGAGTAGAGCAACTTACCAGAGGAGTGGCTCTTACCTTTGTCGTGATCGAAGAACACACCGGGCGAGCGGTGGAGCTGGGAAACGATAACCCGCTCAGTACCGTTAATAACAAAGGTACCGTTCTCGGTCATCAGGGGGATTTCCCCCATGTAGACTTCCTGCTCTTTGATATCTTTAATTGCTTTGTTCGAGGAGTCGCGATCATAGATGATCAAGCGAACCTTAACACGCAGCGGGGCGGAATAAGTCACGCCGCGCAGCTGACACTCCTTGACATCGAACGCCGGCGTGCCGAAACGGTAGCTGACGTACTCAAGCGCCGCATTGCCGGAGAAGCTCTCAATCGGAAACACGGACTTAAACGCCGCGTGTAGACCAATTTCGTGACGCTCGTCGGGCGAACGATCTTGCTGGAGGAAGTCGTAATAGGAATCAAGCTGGATCGCCAGCAAGTAAGGCACATCCATCACTTGGGGCAGTTTGCCGAAATCCTTGCGGATGCGTTTTTTCTCAGTATATGAGTAAGCCATCTGTATTCCCCAGCTTGTTCACCATGGGTGACCGATGCGTGGTCATCGCTGCCCGGCGGGCTTCGTCAGACACAGACAGCAAGCTCCTAAATCGGTAGCTCGCCGTCGAAAATCTAGTTCGATAACTCAGTCGTCGATAACACTGTCGTAGATCACACTATTTCTACGTTTCTGTTGTTTCTGCTGTATGCAAACAGCACTGCTGCCTTTATATATCAAACATCAGTAACAACAGAAAAAGGCCGGCAGCGGGATATCCCGCCGCCAGCCGTGGAAGCTTACGCAGCGCGTAAAGCCGTCCGCACAAGTTTTACTTGAGCTCGACGGTTGCGCCCGCTTCTTCCAGCTTAGCTTTAGCTGCTTCAGCGTCGTCCTTAGACAGACCTTCTTTGATGGTCGCCGGAGCGCCGTCAACAGCACCTTTAGCTTCTTTCAAGCCAAGGCCAGTGATCTCACGTACTGCTTTGATCACGTTAACTTTCTTGTCGCCAGCAGCGGTCAGAACGACGTCAAATTCAGTCTGTTCTTCAGCTACTTCGCCGCCAGCAGCAGGACCAGCCATGACGGCAGCCGCTGCAGAAACGCCGAATTTCTCTTCCATTGCTTCGATCAGCTCGACAACTTCCATTACGGACATGTCGGCTACAGCATTGATGATATCGTCTTTAGACAGTGCCATTGTTTCATTCCTAACTTTGCGGGAGTCTCGGTCAGCCGAGAACTCAGGATTCATTGCTCGGTTCAGGCAGCGTATCGATCAGATCGTTCACGCCGCCTGCAAGAAACACTGCTTAAGCAGCTTCGGCTTCTTGCTTCTGGTCGCGTAGTGCGGCCAGAGTACGAACCAGCTTGCCAGCGGAGGCTTCTTTCATTACCGACATCAACTTGGCAATTGCTTCGTCGTAAGTCGGTAGGGTTGCCAGACGGTCGATGTCAGCAGCCGGAATCAGCTCACCTTCGTAGGCCAACGCTTTTACTTCGAAGTTCTTGTCCGTTTTAGCAAACTCTTTGAACAGACGAGCGGCAGCGCCCGGATGATCAGTAGAGAAGGCCAACAACGTAGGACCAACGAAGCTATCGTTTAAGCACTCCCACTGAGTGCCCTCGAGAGCGCGGCGAGCCAGCGTGTTACGAACAACACGTAGCTCTACACCATTCTCACGTGCTTGCTTGCGCAGATCGGTCATTTTACCAACCGTAACGCCGCGAGAATCAGCAACTACGACGGAGAGTGCGCCCTTGGCCGCTTCACTGACCTCGGCAACAATCGCTTTCTTGCCTTCAAGTGCTAGTGGCACAGTGATCACTCCTTCGTGCCGGAACCCAGGAAGGTTCCGGTGGTTACCATCTCTTCCCGCGTCTTATTGCAAATAACGTATTGCAACGCGGGAAGCCTTGGGGATGGTGCTCACCAGAAAGCCGTTTAAGCTTTAACCAACTGGCGGCCACACCATCTGCGCAGGCGCTTCTGAGGCAATTAAGCCGCGCTTGTATGTACCGTAAAGCGTACTTGCCAAGCGCGGCACCTGCGGTCTTTGACGATGCCCCGGCAGTTTTAACAACCAAACGGGGGACCGCAAAGTTCTTGCTCAGTTTTTACTACAAACTTCTTACTTCAAACCTGTTACTTCAAACCTATCGATCTTTTGTCTTACACGAAAACAGACTTGTTTTACGCGAAGGAAGTGTGATCGATGGTCAAACCCGGACCCATAGTAGTGGACATGGTCATTTTCTTAAAGTAAATGCCTTTCGACGCGCTCGGCTTGAGGCGTTTCAGGTCAGCAACCAGTGCTTCAAGGTTGCCGTTAATCGCGGCAGCATCAAAGTCCACTTTACCCAGGGTAGTGTGGATAATGCCGTTTTTGTCGGTACGGAAACGTACCTGACCCGCTTTGGCATTCTTAACCGCTGTCGCCACATCAGGCGTTACAGTGCCAACTTTCGGGTTAGGCATCAGGCCACGCGGACCAAGAATCTGACCCAGCTGACCAACAACGCGCATGGCATCAGGTGAAGCGATAACGACGTCAAAATCCATCACGCCTTTCTTCACTTGCTCAGCCAAGTCGTCCATACCTACGATGTCAGCGCCAGCTTCTTTAGCGGCATCGGCATTGGCACCTTGGGTGAAGACCGCAACACGTACATCTTTACCTGTACCGTTAGGCATGACGGTAGCGCCACGCACAACTTGGTCAGATTTACGCGGGTCAACACCCAGGTTGATAGCAATATCAACAGACTCTTTGAATTTAACAGTAGACAGCTCGGAGAGCAGCGCTACCGCTTCTTCAATAGAGTAAGCTTTAGTAGTGTCTACTTTCTCGCGAATAACTTTCGCACGCTTAGACAGTTTAGCCATGATCAGAGACCCTCCACGTTAAGGCCCATGCTGCGAGCACTGCCAGCAATGGTGCGTACAGCGGCGTCAAGATTCGCAGCCGTTAAATCAGGCTCTTTGGTTTTGGCGATCTCTTCGAGCTGCTCACGCGTCACGGTGCCAACCTTCTTCTTGTTCGGCTCACCAGAACCTGACTTGATACCAGCCGCTTTTTTCAGCAGCACGGCAGCAGGCGGTGTCTTGGTGACGAATGTGAAGCTACGGTCAGAGTAGACAGTGATCACGACTGGCGTCGGCAGGCCCGGCTCAATTTCTTGAGTCGCGGCGTTAAACGCTTTACAGAATTCCATGATGTTCACGCCGTGCTGACCCAGTGCTGGGCCTACCGGCGGACTTGGATTGGCTTTACCTGCAGCAACCTGCAGTTTGATGTAAGCCTGTACTTTCTTGGCCATCTTTAACACTCCAATTGGGTGATAACGCCCGAAGGCTCCCCGGTACCAGCGAAATAACTACTTAGTCATTTCGCACGAATCAAATACGCTTACTTTTTTACTCTTTCTCAACCTGCAAGCTTACTCTTTTTCAACCTGAGAAAATTCTAACTCAACAGGTGTAGAGCGCCCGAAGATCAGCACGCTGACCTGCAGACGACTCTTTTCATAATTAACCTCTTCGACGACACCGTTGAAGTCGGCAAACGGCCCATCGACAACGCGCACTGACTGACCCGGCTCAAACATCGTTTTAGGCCGCGGCTTATCAGTACCGTCTTTAACGCGCAGCAAAATAGCATCTGCTTCACGTGATGTAATCGGGGCTGGCTTCTCTTTTGTACCACCGATAAAACCCATAACACGCGGCGTCTCATTGACGAGGTGCCATGTTTCGTCGGCCATTTCCATCTCGACTAGTACGTAACCGGGATAGAATTTGCGCTCACTCTTACGACGCTTGCCGTCACGCATTTCGACGACTTCTTCTGTCGGCACCAGAATTTCACCGAAGCGATCTTCCATGCCATACATTTTTACACGCTCGATAAGCGAGCGCATAACATGCTTTTCAAACCCAGAATAAGCGTGAACGACGTACCAACGTTTGGACATGAAAACTCCTAACCAATGACGCCGGACATTGCCCAGCCAAGAAGAGTGTCGATCAACCACAGCATCAACCCCACCACCAAAACAGCCACCAGCACAATGGCGGTAGTCTGAATGGTTTCGGGACGGGTCGGCCATACAACGCGCTGAATCTCTTTCTTGGCGCTTATGGCAAGCTCCACTAAATTACGACCTTTGGTAGTGGTCAGTGCAATCAAACCCGCAATCACACACAACACCACCACACCAAGCACGCGGTAGAGCAGGCCAATATCGGCGAAATAGGTATTACCAACGACAGCAACGACAAGCAGCGCTACGACCGCCGCCCATTTGAGCCCGTCATGGCGCGTCTGTTGCACCTCGGCGCCATGTTTTACAGAACCAGGCTTCATAAAAACGAGACTCCTCAGGGTGCGGCGAACGATAAAAGAATTTGGAAAAAGACATACCAACCTGGGGAAGGTTGGCAGGCCAGGAGGGAATCGAACCCCCAACCTGCGGTTTTGGAGACCGCTGCTCTGCCAATTGAGCTACTGGCCTGTATCGTCATCTGCATAAACGCGCTTAAATACGCCTACACAACAGCGGGCGCCATGGTAGCGGACAAAATCGCTCCTGACAACCCCTTCTTTATACTCAGGCCATGCAAATCCTCACCTGAGCACAGAGACAAAAAAAGCGAGCAGCGCTCGCTTTTTTCACAACTTGCTTCTTGCTTCTTGCTTCTTACAAAATATGGAGCTCATGGACGGAATTGAACCGTCGACCTCACCCTTACCAAGGGTGTGCTCTACCCCTGAGCTACATGAGCTAAACACATCAACACTGGAGCGGGCGGCGGGAATCGAACCCGCACCATCAGCTTGGAAGGCTGAGGTTCTACCTTTGAACTACGCCCGCAGCACCTGCCTATGAATGACAATCCGCTGCGCGTGTCGCCTTGTAGACGATGCCCGCTACCGGCTTTTCATTCAGCAACACTGACAAAAATCACTGCTGCTTAATTCTGGTGGAGAGAGAAGGATTCGAACCTTCGAAGCTTTCGCGGCAGATTTACAGTCTGCTCCCTTTGGCCACTCGGGAATCTCTCCAACGTGGCGGCATATTATGCCAGCCTTCAAGAATGTGTCAAGACTGTTAACGACGCTGTTATGAAAAATCCTGATTTTAAAATTTCTTTTTAAAACCAAGGTAACTAACGCTTAATTACCAACACTTGAAACATCGCAAAGCGCTTACGCCTCGCCCTTGAACGCGCTGCATTCTGTCAAAGCAGCATTGAGAATGCAAGACCTGCACGAATCTTTTCTAGCGACACGGGCTCTGGCACACGCGGCGCGCCGGACATTTTGCCCGCCCGCTCAGCAAAGGTCATGGGGAAACAGGCCTCTAAACCGCCGTAAACCATATCCGGCCATACCGCATGAGGCACCTGGACGCCTCGTGACACCACGCGAGCATCCCCTCCGGTTAATAGCATCGGCAGCGCTACGCTCTCCTGGTCGCACACCTCACTATAAATACGATTAATCGCACTGACGGCCGCCATAAAGATACCGTGATTGACGGCATCCACCGTGCGCCGCCCAGGCTCTAACAGCTCGTCGGCCTCACTTTCCGGGTCAATCGCCACGTTACGGGTACCGAGCTTTAAGCTCTCTTTCATTAAGCGTAAGCCGGGGATAATAAATCCGCCAAGATGCGTGCCGCCGGGCAATACAAAGTCAATTGTAATGGCACTGCCACAATCCACCGCGCAGCAACCGCCTGCTAACTGATAGCCCGCCAGCGCGCCCATCCAGCGATCAACACCTAAGCGCCCCGGCTCTTCATAGCCATTAACCACGCCCAGCGCTTCATGAGCAGAGTGCGCCACGTGCACATGACGCACACGACTACGCAGCAACGCGACCGTTTCTTCCAATACCGCCGCTCTGGCGACGCTGGAAATGCGTACGGCCTCCACCACGTCAAGATCGGGGATATCCGCCCCAGGACGCCACTCTTCTCGCGTCCATACCGCGCCGCGCGAACGTATCTCGCTGCTCACGGCATCCTTCAGCCGCCATTTCGACAGCGTGTTGCCGATATCTAGATCCAGAATCATAAACGCCTACGTACGCTGATCTCACCGCCGGCTAGGCGTCGCGAGTGACCATTTTCGGTAACCCATAGGTTACCACTCTCATCCACTTCACCCGCGATGGCATCGCTGGTTTGCTGCCCCTGGATGACACGGATAGGCAGTCCAGCATAGGCATGGCGTTGATTCCAAGCATCGCGCCATGCGCTAAAGCCGATACGCTCGAAATCAGCCAGCATCACCAGCAACCCCGCGACTACATCGGACGCCAGCTGATTACGTGAGATATCAGGCAGCCGCTCGAAAAGCGCAGCAACGGGCTGGTCGATGGCGGCTCGCTGAGCATCGGGTAGCCATAAGTTCATGCCCATACCAATGACCACTTCGCAGGGGCCCGCTGCATCCCCCGTCACTTCAATAAGGATACCGGCCAGTTTGCCGAGCTCATCGCTATCTGCATCGCCCTGCTCAGACAGCAAGATATCGTTAGGCCATTTTAACTTAGGCGACACGCCGTGCTGCTCTAACACCTGAGCAACCACCACACCTACCGCCAGGCTTAAGCCTTCCAGTACCGCGATACCTGACTCAAAGCGCCAGCCTAACGAGAGCATTAAGCTCTGCCCCCAGGGCGTAGACCATACACGACCGCGCCGCCCACGACCCGCCGTCTGTAGCTCAACCAGACACACCTCACCGTGCCCGGCCCCCTGCTCAAAGCGCTGACGCAGATACTCATTACTAGAGGGTAATTGATCCTCAACAAACAGCCGCGCAAGGTGATGACGCGCCTGGGCGGGTAAGCGCTCGACGATTTTAGCGCCTTCTAAAGGCTCAAGCCGCTGCGCTAGTCGATAGCCACGCCCTTTAACGGCGACCAGCTCGACCCCTAGCGCTTCCAGTTTTTTTAACTGTTTCCACACCGCCGCACGGGAAATACCCAGCGTTTCACCTAGCTGCTCGCCAGAATGAACCTCGCCATCGCTTAACAAACGCATCAGGTTGCCGATGGTCATGCTCCTGCCCCAGTGGGAAAAACGCTATTCTAGCGGATGGAGGCTCACACCGAAAACTTTCGGGGCGCGACCAAGGTCGATAAGCACGCCAGTAATATCAGCGAAGCCTTTGACATGGTAGAATACCCGTTGGACGCAAGCCCTGAGCCAATATGGTCGGCAAATTGCCAGCCCTTGCGACCCGCATTTTCCGACCCGTGGACAAACGGGTGTTCACAAGAGTTCTCTCTCAGCATGCAAAACCAGCAAAACTCCAGCGCGGTTAATAACCTGCGCAACGTCGCGATCATTGCCCACGTTGACCATGGTAAAACCACCCTGGTCGACAAACTCCTGAGCCAGTCCGGCACCCTTGACCGTAAAGCAGAAGGTCAAGAACGCGTCATGGACTCAAACGATCAGGAAAAAGAACGTGGCATTACCATTTTGGCCAAAAACACGGCCATTCAATGGCAAGATAGCCATGGCAACGACTACCACATCAACATCGTTGATACGCCTGGGCACGCCGATTTCGGTGGTGAAGTTGAGCGCGTCATGTCGATGGTCGATTCGGTGCTACTGTTAGTAGATGCCGTTGATGGCCCGATGCCACAGACACGCTTCGTTACCCAGAAAGCATTCGCCCAGGGCCTGCGGCCGATCGTGGTGGTCAACAAAATTGACCGTCCCGGCGCACGCCCTGATTGGGTTATCGACCAGATTTTTGATCTGTTTGACAACCTGGGCGCATCCGATGAACAGCTCGATTTCCCGATCATTTACTGCTCTGCCTTAAACGGCATTGCCGGTATGGATCCTGAAGATCTGTCTGACAACATGGATCCCATGTTCCAGGCCATCGTTGATATTGTTGAGCCACCCCAGGTTGAGCTCAACGGCCCGTTCCAGATGCAGATCTCCGCGCTGGATTACAACAGCTACGTTGGCGTTATCGGCCTTGGCCGCATCAAGCGCGGCGCGGTGAAACCGAACCAGCAGGTATCGGTGATCGGCGTTGACGGTAATGTGCGTAAGGGCAAAATCGGCCAGGTCATGACCCATATGGGTCTTGAGCGTGTGCAGACCAACGAAGCGACTGCGGGCGATATCGTCTGTATCACAGGCATCGACAATCTGTCGATTTCGGATACGCTATGCGATCCGGCCAAGGTCGAAGCCCTGCCGCCGCTGTCTGTCGATGAACCGACGGTTTCCATGACCTTCCAGGTAAACGATTCACCGTTCGCCGGTAAAGACGGCAAGTTTGTGACCAGCCGGAATATCAAGGATCGCCTTGAACAAGAGCTGATTCACAACGTGGCGCTTCGCGTTGAGCAAGGCGAAACGCCTGAGAAATTCAAGGTTTCTGGACGCGGCGAGCTACACCTTTCGGTGCTGATCGAAACCATGCGCCGTGAAGGCTTCGAGTTGGCCGTCGGCCGCCCGGAAGTTATCATCAAGGAAATCGACGGCGAGAAGCAGGAGCCGTACGAAGAAGTCATCATCGACTGTGAAGAGCAGCATCAAGGCTCGATCATGGAAGAGCTTGGCTACCGTAAAGGTGAGATGACCAACATGCTGCCGGATGGTAAGGGACGGGTTCGCCTTGACTTCATCATTCCTGCGCGCGGTTTGATCGGCTTCCGTGGTCAGTTTTTAACCCTGACCTCTGGCACCGGCATTCTGACCAGTCGCTTTGATCACTACGGCCCGCTGAAGCCTGAAGCCTCTATCGAGCGTCGTAACGGCGTATTGGTATCGATGGTTGACGGTAAAGCCCTTGCCTACGCACTTTATGCGCTGCAAGAGCGCGGCAAGCTGATTATCGATCACGCCACGGAAGTTTACGAAGGCATGCTGATCGGTATCAACAACCGCGCCAACGACATGGTGGTCAACCCCACTAAAGGCAAGAAGCTCGATAACATGCGCTCCACCGGTAACGATGAAAACATCGTGCTAACGCCGCCGGTTAAGTTCTCGCTGGAGCAAGCGATCGAGTTCCTGGACTCTGACGAACTCGTCGAAGTCACGCCGGTGCATATCCGCCTACGTAAAAAGCTGCTTAAAGAGACCGAGCGTAAGCGTTTCAGCAAGAAGTAACGTTTATCGCTTTGTTCAATACAAGCAAGAGAGCCCGCGCAAGCGGGCTTTTTTATGGTAGCTCAGTCGCTTATTACGGCGCGCTTACTTGCCAAGCCTCTCCCCTAAACGCAGCCTAAACGCTAATACGCTGGAAAGGCGGCGCGTTCTATCGCACAGTAGCGTTAAATTCAGCGCGTCCAAGGCACGCTGGCACTCTTATATTCATACAAGTGTTTGGATACCTATCCCCATCCCTGCACCTAAACATGGACACTCTTACCCATGAGCGGTCATAACGTCTGGACGCATAAAGGCACGTTTCTTCTCGCCGCCGTTGGTTCCGCCGTCGGCCTGGGCAATCTTTGGCGCTTCCCCTACCTCACCGGCGAAAACGGCGGTGGTGCGTTTATTTTGGTCTACGCTCTGACGATCTTTGCAGTTGGCATCCCTATTTTAATCGCTGAGATCATGCTCGGGCGCACCAGCCGTCAAAGCCCGATTATGGGCATGCGCCACCTTACTAAAACCCATCGCACGTCGCGTGCCTGGGAAACCATCGGTTGGCTGGGTGCTGCCTCGGCATTTTTAATCTTAAGCTTCTATTCGGTGATTGCCGGTTGGGCGATTCACTACACCTGGTTAATGCTGACCGGCTCTCTGGTCGGTGCCGATGCGCAAACCATTGGCGATGGCTTTGACGCGCTGCTGGCGGCTCCTGGCCTGATGACGCTCTACCACACCGTTTTCATTGCGGCATCGGCGCTAATCGTCGGTATGGGCATTCATAAAGGTATTGAATCTGGGCTACGTATTATGATGCCCGCCCTATTCGGGATTCTGCTAGTAGTGCTGGCCTACAGCGTTGTTAACGGTGATGTAGGTGCCGCCGCCAACTTCTTATTTACTTTCAATATCGCCGACCTGAGCCTAGAGGGCTGGCTGCAAGCCATGGGGCAGTCGTTCTTTACCCTGAGCTTGGGCATGGGGGCCATTATGGCTTACGGCGCTTATATGCCCAGCGACGTATCGCTGACCCGTACCGCTTTCGCCGTCGCTATTGTAGATACCGCCGTGGCCATGGTGGCAGGGTTAGCTATTTTCGCCCTGGTGTTTGGTGCCGGCTTAGAAACAGGCCAAGGCCCTGGGCTGATGTTTGTCACCCTACCACTTGCCTTCGCGGAGATGCCGTTTGGCGCGCTGGTAGGCGGCGTGTTCTTTATCCTGGTACTGGGCGCCGCCATCAGCTCCTCCATTTCGCTGATCGAGCCTGTCGCGGCATTTTTGGTAGAGCGCTTTGATATGACTCGCCCCCAGGCCGTTACGATTATGGTGATTGCCGCCTGGGCAATGGGTCTATTGACTGTCGTCAGCTTTAACGTGTGGGCCGAGGGGACGATATTCCATAGCCTGTTTGGGCGTAGCGCCTTTGACGTTATTGAGCTACTCACCAATATCTTCATGCCGATTGGCGGTCTGTTGATTGCCCTGTTTGCAGGCTGGGCGCTGACCCAAAGCAAGGTCATGAAAGAGCTGGGCTCTACGGTCGCATGGTTTAAATTTTGGCGGTTTTTGGTGCGCTTTGTGGCCCCAGCCGCCGTGGCCTTTGTGTTTTTGCGCACTATTCCTCAGGTGGAGGGCTATTTCATCCCCACCCTAGGCGCGCTGCTAATTGTCGGTGCATTTGCCGCCAGCCAGCGGTGGCTTAAAAAACCATGACTAATAACTTAATAAAAGTGCGCAGGCGGCTTATTAGCCGCCTGCATCGCGTGGAGACACCATGAACCCTCTTATTGATGTACAGCGAATCAACAAAGCGTTCGGCGGCTTACAGGTGATTAACGACTGCTCCATTCAGGTGGAAAAGGGCTCAATTACCGGCATGATCGGCCCCAATGGCGCAGGCAAATCAACCCTGTTCAATCTTATTGCCGGCTCCCTGGCGCCCGACAGCGGTCACGTTCTACTGGATGGAGAAGACATTACGACGCTCAGCGCCGACCAACGGTTTCATAGGGGCTTACTGCGCACCTTCCAGATCGCCCACGAGTTCAGCCAGATGAGCGCGCTGGAAAACCTGATGATGGTACCGCCCAAGCAAGCCGGTGAAGACCTTTTCAGCGCTTGGCTCAAGCCTGGCAAGGTACGTCGGGAAGAAGCCGAGGTACGTCGCCGAGCGCTAGAGGTAATTGATTTCGTCGGGCTACACCATGTGCGGAATGAATTGGCGGGCAATTTATCCGGCGGGCAGAAAAAGCTTTTAGAGCTTGGCCGCACCATGATGACAGATGCCAAGGTAGTGCTGCTTGACGAAATCGCCGCCGGGGTGAACCGCACCCTGCTGGGCGATTTGATCGGCAATATCGAGCGACTCAACCGTGAGATGGGATACACCTTTCTCGTCATCGAGCACGATATGGAGATGATAGCCCGGCTCTGCGACCCGGTGATCGTGCTTGCCCAGGGTAGCGTGATGGTAGAAGGCCACATCAACGAGATTCAAAATAACCCTGAGGTAATCGAAGCCTACTTTGGCACCGATGCCGCTTAAGAGTGACCGTTTCGCTACTCACCAATGACTACAATGATGTCGCTTTACGTAAGCGACCTTGCTGAGAAACTTTGCTTATGTCATCAACAACCAGGCCATTAATCGACGCGCGCGATGTGCACGGCGGCTATGGCGGCATGAACATTCTTAACGGGGTAAACATGACGCTGGAGGCCGATGAGGTCGGTGTCATCGTTGGCCCCAACGGGGCTGGCAAGTCCACCATGCTAAAAGCGATCTTTGGTCTACTGCATGTCAGTCAGGGCGAGATACTGCTTAATGGTCAGCCGATCCAGAACTTACCCCCTAACCAGTTGGTGCAACGTGGCATGGGTTTTGTCCCCCAGGAGAAGAACGTTTTCCCGAGCCTTTCGGTGCAGGAAAACCTGGAGATGGGTGCGTTTTTAAAGCCGCAGAACGTTAAGCGCATGCTGGCTCAGGTGTATGAGTTTTTCCCACCGCTGTATGAAAAACGCCGCCAGCCTGCCGGTGAGCTCTCCGGTGGGCAGCGCCAGATGGTTGCCATGGGGCGCGCTTTGATGGCCGAGCCGAGCCTGCTGTTACTTGATGAGCCCACCGCGGGACTGTCGCCACTCTACATGCATGAAATCTTTGACCGCGTCAAACAGATCAACGCCGCAGGCGTGGGCATTTTGATGGTGGAACAGAACGCCAAGCAGGCGCTAGCGATCGCCGATAAGGGCTTTGTGCTGGCCGCTGGCCAAAACCGCTTTACCGACACCGGGGCTGCGTTACTCGCCGACCCGGACGTCGCCAAAAGCTTTTTGGGCGGCTAGCCCCAGGGAGAAACGTGTGAACGAACTGGCTTTTTTCATTAATAATGTGTTGATTTCGGGCAGCGTGAGCGGCTCCATTTACGCTATTGGTGCCATTGGCGTAACGCTGATTTTCAGCATCATGCGCTTTGCCCATTTTGCCCACGCCGACATGATGACTTTCGGTGCCTTTATGGTGCTGCTGCTCACCACGCTGTTCCCGGCGGCAGGCGCCAGTCTTGGGGTGCCGACGGGGGTCTTGATGCTGCCGCTGGCGATGCTGCTCACCGCCGTCTTGGCTGTAGGGATCGACAAAACCTTTTATAAGCCGCTGCGTGCTCATGGGGTAAAGCCCATCGTGCTGGTGATTGGCTCGCTAGGTGTGACGTTGATTTTGCAGGGGCTGATCCGCCTGTTTTCCGGCACCGGTGGGCAGAGTCTTTATGTGGATGACCGCAAAGAAATCTTTCGCCTTGCGCTGCCCTTCGAGGGCGCCCGCGCGCCGATTGTCATCACCGAACCGCAGATTTATCTGTTTGTGATTACCCTCGTTGCTGTCGTCGCACTCCATCTTTTCCTTAACCGTTCGCGGCTGGGTAAGGCGATGCGCGCCATGTCGGATAATCCTGAACTGGCCCAGGCATCGGGCATTAACACCAATACCATTGTGGCAGTGACTTGGATGATTGCAGGAGCGCTAGCCGCCATCGCTGGCACGCTGCTTTCCCTGGACGTCACCTTCAAGCCCGACTTGAGCTTCTTCCTGCTGCTGCCTATTTTTGCCGCTGCCATTGTCGGCGGTGTTGGCCACCCTTATGGCGCCATTGCTGGCGGCTTTGTGGTCGGTTTTGCCGAAACACTGGCGGTGTTTAACTGGAATGTTCTACTTCGCCCCTTCCAGGAAAGCTTCCCCGCGTGGCTGGAACTGCCGTCAAATCTCGCCTTCGTGGGCACGGAGTACAAGATTGTAGTGCCGTTTTTCATTCTGATAGCCATTCTGGTGTGGCGCCCCACCGGACTGTTCAAGGGCAAGGTGATCTAATGAGCCATTCAGCTAAAACACGCAACCCTGCCTACACGCCCCAAGACGCAACGCCAACTCGCCGGTTTCCGCTGCGTGAATTGTTCCTGTTTGGCGTGTTGCTGGCGGCCATTCTGGCGGTTTATGCCCTCATGGGCGCAGCATACAGCACGCGAATGCTCGTTGAAGCCGCTTGTTATGCCATCCTCGCGTTGGGATTAACCATTCAGTGGGGCTATGCCGGGCAGTTCAATGCCGGTGTGATGGGGTTTGTCGCCCTAGGCGGCTTCTGTGCGATGCTCTTCAGCGTTCCGGTTAACGAGGCCTTCTGGGGCACCGCGCTACCCGGCGAACTAGGCCGTGTGCTGTTGTATGGTGTGGCCGCCATTCTGCTGATCGTCGCTGTTAGCAAACTGGATCGCCTGGGCATGCCCAAGCCCCTACGTACGCTTATCGTAGTCGTGTTAGGCCTTGTGCTTTATCTCGCGGTGATTAGCCAGCTACGTGAAGTTACTGATGCGATTGAGAGCCAGGCAGGCTTTGTCGGCGGGCTAGGATTACCGCCCTGGACCGGCTGGATTGTGGGTGGCGCGCTGGCCGGTGGCGTCGGTTACTTTATTGGTCATATCTGCCTGGGCTTACGCAGCGATTATCTGGCCATTGCCACCCTCGGCATTGCCGAGATCATCAAGGCGTTTTTAAAGAATTCCGACTGGCTGACCCGCGGCACCGCCACGGTGTCGCCGTTACCCTGGCCTACCCCAGGGCCTGCTGAACTGGGGTTTACGCTCTCCCGCGCCATCTACCTTTCGTTTACAGCGGTGATCATTGCAGTGATCTTCTTTCTGCTTAATCGCGCTTACAACGCCCCATGGGGCCGTATGATTCGAGCGATTCGCGATAACGAAGTGTCCGCTGCCGCCATGGGCAAAGATATCAACAAGCGTCGCCTGGAGATTTTCGTGCTGGGCTGCATTCTGATGGGCTTGGGCGGTGGCATACTGGGCACTTTTAACAGCCTCTTTGACCCTCAGGGCTATTTGCCGCTCAACCATACCTTCTTGGTGCTGGTGATGGTGATTCTTGGCGGGCCGGGCAACAACCTGGGCACTATTTTCGGCGCGGTGGCGGTGTATATCATCTGGATTATGTCTGAGCCGCTGGCGCTATTTTTGATGCAGCTAGCTGTGGCGTTTGGGGAGGGTACGCTTGGTTGGGATGCCCCAAGCAATATGGATAGCCGCGCCTTGCAGGCACGGGTACTGGTGATTGGCTTGCTAATTACCATGGTGCTGCGTTTTGCGCCCAAAGGGCTGCTGCCTGAGAAAGTCAAAAGCCATAGCTGAACCTCTCAAATGCTGACCCATATAAAAACAGGGCTAATGACGGCCTTTCAAAAACTCTCGATACCGAGTGTGAGGGCAGATAGAAGCGAGGGTCTTTTGTCATGGATGACAAAAGTAGCGCCCACGGATGGGTTCACAGCGCCCTCGCGGAAACCTGCCCTCAGCACGGTGGCTTGCAGATTGCCAACTACGATAACCCAACAATAAGAATGCCCGGCTGAAACCAGCCGGGCATTCTTTTAATACTAAGCCTAAAAATTAAAGATCAACCTGACCTTTGCTGGTAAAGGTGCCGTCTTCTACAGCCATTTCTACCACCACGCCCGGTACATCACCGTTATCGTCAAACTCATGCGAACCAGACGCGCCTTCGTAGTTGATGTCGGTACCCGCGGCGATCAACTCAACCGCCTTCTCCCATTCGCCGGGCAGAATGACCTCACCGGGGGCAGTGGCGACGCTGCGCAGTGCTTCAGAAAGACCTTCACGGTCAGCACTACCGTTTTGCTCAATCGCCAACGCGATCAGGAAAGCAGCATCGTAAGCCTGGGCGGCGAACACAGCACTGGGATCCAGCTCAGCAGCTTCGGCGGCTTCGATAAAAATATCGGTGCCGGGCAGGTCAGGACTGCCGGGGCGCGTGGCGATCATACCGTCCAGCACGTCCGCACCGATGGCTTCAATCAGGCTATCGCCGACCATGCCGTCAGCGCCTACGTACTGGGTAAACATGCCGCTTTCATAGGCTTGACGCAGTACCGTTTGACCCGACGTATCGGCATAAGCCAACACTACCAGTGTTTCAACGCCGCTCACTGAAAGCGAGCCTAACTCAGAACGATAATCCGCGCGGTTATCTTCGTGGGCAAGGTTCTCAGTAATCTCTCCACCGCCCGACTCAAATGCAGCGCTAAAGGCGTCCGAAAGCCCCTGACCGTAGTCGTTATTCACGTAGGTAACGGCGACTTCATCAATGCCTTTTTCGAGCAGCAGCTTAGCGAGCATTTCCCCCTGGAAAGCGTCTGACGGTACGGTGCGGAACACCAGATCGTTATCGTCCAGTTCTGATACGGCAGGCGCCGTAGAGGCAGGCGATACCATCAATACGCCACCGGGAATGGCCGCGTTGTTGGCTGCAGCAATAGTTGCACCCGTACATAGGGCACCCACAATCGCCGTCACATTTTCAGAGTTCACCATCCGGTCAGCGGCGTTTGAAGCGGCCGATGCATCCGAACAGGTGGTATCGCCGGACGGCATCTCCAACGTTTGGCCATCTAGAATACCGCCCTGCTCATTGACCTGTTCAACGGCTAGCTGCGCCCCTGCAAAAATCGATGGCGTTAAACTTTCGATTCCCCCGGTAAAGCCGCCCAAGAAGCCAACTTTGACCTCTGCCTGTGCGAATCCCGTCATTGCCAGGGTGGAGGCCGCCACAGCTGTGGCTAATGCGCGCTTATTGATCATATTATTTGTCGCTCCCAGTGTCGTAAGAGATGATGCATTTTTTTAGTATGCCTCAGCGATCAATCACTAAGGCTGCTATTAATCTGGAACTGGAACGCCAAAAACACAAGCAACGCTTTCTAACGCTCGTCGTCTTCCTCTAGAAAGCGCCTGCGTTCAGCAAGCTGCTTTTGAAGGCGTTTGTGGCGATAAAGCCGCACCAGCGCAATCGTTAACGCGGTAACTAGCATCGCAGCCAACACCCAACCCTGCCAGGGGCGAGCGGCGTTACCCATCACCGTTTCCAACGTAATTATCAGCATTAAGCCAATCGCCTGGGAGCCGATCGCTAGCGCGCGCAGCCTATCAAAAGCAGGTGGGGGCATAACATCTCCGTAATTTGTAGCTCGCATGGTATGGTCTGCCAGTGTACCTGCTTCACGAGAAAATCATGAATGCCATCGCTCTCGGCCCACTGCTGATTTCATTACCGCGTCTTTATGCCATCGGCTGCGCGCTGCTGTTGCTACTCTGTGCACGGTTACTGCTAGGCCTTCCCCGGCGTGACCAGCAGCGCTGGTTTACCGGGCTTATCATTGTTTGGTTAGTCGGCGCCCGATTGGGCCACCTTATGCTTAACCTGGATAGCTATAGCGCCGCCCCGCTTGAAGCGCTCAAAGTGTGGCAGCCCGGCTACCACGGCCTATGGGGCATGGCCGCAGGCTTGGTATGGACGGCCTGGACGCTACGTGCACGCCTGCTAGCTATGGGAGGGGCGATGGCCATGCTGATTGCCGCCTCCAGCTTATGGCTGGTACTAGTCACCTTGGCGCCCCTGGGTAAAGACTTTGCCGTTGCCTCCCTACCGGAAGTCACCCTTGAGGATGTGGAAGGCAATCAGGTGGATCTACCGTCGCTCACCGACAGCGGTGACCTGATTATCGTCAACTTATGGGCTACCTGGTGCCCGCCCTGCCTGCGTGAAATGCCGCTGCTCGAGGAGGCCGCTCAGCGCGATGGCGTCAGCGTGGTGGTGGCAAACCAAGGCGAAGACCTGCTCCCCATGGTGCGCTATTTAGATGAGCAGCAGCTTGAATTTCGCTATGCGCTGCGCGACCCCAACCAACAATTAATGGCCCTTTTTGAAGCGCCGGGGCTACCCACTACCGTGCTATTCGATGACCAGGGAAATACCTTAGATGTGCATGTGGGCGAGCTTACCCGCGCCCATCTAGACCGCTGGTTAAAAGATTGATGCCGATACACCTTAATCCCCCCGCTGCTTTGCGTTAGAATCCCCCGCCCTGTTGCCGCCGGTGCTCCCCCCGGCGGCAGTCGACCCGTTTTGCAGACTCCTCCGAGGCATCATGAGCGATTTTTCTCCCGGCCAACGCTGGATTAGCGACGGTGAAGCTGAGCTTGGGCTCGGCACCGTGCTTAACTGCGACGCCCGTAGCGTTACCATTTTGTTCAGTGCCAGTCAGGAAACCCGTACCTACAATACCCGCCAAGCCCCGCTCACCCGCGTTATGTTCGGCAGCGGCGACCGCGTGCTCTCCGCCGACGGCTGGCAGATGGTGGTTGATGACAGCAAAGAGTCCGGTGGCCTGATTACCTATATCGGTGAAGACAGCGATGGCAACCTGCGCGAACTGCCCGAAGCCAAGCTCGCTGATACCATGCAGTTCGACCAGGCCCGTGACCGCCTGCTAACCGGCCAGGTCGATCGCAACGACTGGTTTGATTTGCGCTTTCGTACCCTGCACCACTATCAGCGTATTGAGCAGCACAGCGCGCTGGGCTTTTCCGGGCCGCGTATCGACCTGATTCCTCACCAGCTCTATATTGCCAATGAAGTCGCCAACCGCCATGCGCCCCGCGTGCTGCTGGCGGACGAAGTGGGCTTGGGTAAAACCATCGAAGCCGGCCTGATTCTGCACCGCCTGCTGCTCAATGGCCGCGTTGAACGCGCGCTGATTCTGGTACCCGACAGCCTCACGCATCAGTGGCTGGTCGAGCTACTGCGCCGCTTTTCGCTCAACGTCACGCTGTTAGATGAAACCCAAAGCCAAGCCCACGGCAGCTACAACCCTTTTGAGAGCGCGCAGCTGGTGCTAGCCAGCCAGGGCTGGCTGTTCGCCAACCCGCAACGCCAGGAGCAGGCGTTGGCCAGCCAGTTCGACCTGCTGATCGTCGACGAAGCGCACCATCTCGACTGGAGTGAAGAGGGCAGCGGGCCCGGCTACCGGTGCATCGAACAGCTCTCGGCGGTGATTCCCGGCCTGCTCCTGCTCACCGCTACTCCGGAACAGATGGGCATCAAGAGCCACTTTGCCCGCCTACGGTTGCTAGATAGCGAGCGCTACCATGACCTGGAGCGCTTCAAAGCCGAAGAGAGTCACTACACCGAGGTCGCACGCGCCATCGATGCCTTGGAGGCACTGCCCGGCAACCCTGATGCGAGTGCTCACGTCTCTGCAGTAGCCGATGACCGCGACAGCCAGGCGCTGCTGGCCACGCTATGTAACGAGGAGGCTAGCCAAGCGCAGCAGGACGCCGCTCGCACCCAGCTCAGTGAAGCGCTGCTGGATCGCCACGGCACGGGGCGCGTGATGTTCCGCAACAGCCGCCGCCACGTAGGCGGCTTCCCGGAACGGCGCTTAAACCTAGCGCCGTTAGCATTGCCTTCGGCCTACCGTCGTGTTGTGCGCCGTCTAGAGCGCGACGAGGATTATCTTGATGAGCTGCTGATCGAGACCGGCATGGATCATCCGGACGTGCTGATCTATCCCGATGCGGCCTACCGCGAGCTCAGCAATGATCCGCTCAACGGCGAAGACTGGTGGCACATCGACCCGCGCGTCAACTGGCTGCTGGAAAAGCTCAGCGACGACAGCGAGAGCGGCTTCGCCAACGAAAAAGTCTTGGTCATTGCCCACCACCGTGAAACCGCCGAAGGGCTTGCCGAAGGACTGCGGGTGCTGGGCGGCTACCATGCGCCGGTCTTCCACGAAGACCTCTCTTTAATCGAGCGTGACCGCGCAGCGGCAGCGTTTGCCGATGAGGATGAGGGCGTGCAGGTGCTAGTCTGCTCGGAAATTGGCTCAGAGGGGCGCAACTTCCAGTTCTGCCGCCACTTGGTCATGTTCGATATGCCTCAGCACCCCGATCAGTTGGAACAGCGCATTGGCCGCCTGGATCGCATCGGCCAACGCCACGCTATTGAGCTACACATTCCTACTTTTGAGGGCAGCCCCGGCGAGCGTCTGCTGCGCTGGTATAACGAAGGTATGGATGCGTTCAGCGCCCCGCATGGGGTCGGCAACGATCTATTTGATGCCTTTGGTGACGCCCTGGCTGACGCCCTGCTGGACGATGAAGCGCTTGATGAGATTATCGCCGAAACCCGCACGATGTTTAGCGCCAAACTGGCGGAGCACGATGCGGGCCGTAACCGGCTACTGGAACTCAACGCCTGCCGCCCTGCCCGCGCTCAGCAGGTCATCGACGCCGTGCGTGAACTTGACGAAGACGCCGCCCTGCCGCGCTACCTTGAACGGGCACTGGATATTTTTGGCGTGGAGAGTCAGGAAATCGGCAAGGGCTTGATGCACCTGCAGCCCAGCCAACATATGCTGGATGGCCTGCCGGGCCTGGTTAAAGGCGAAGAGGGCTTTACCGCCACCTACAGCCGCGCCCAGGCGCTAGCCCGCGACGATGTGCAGCGGCTCTCTTGGGAACACCCACTACTGCGGGAAATGATGGGCCGCGTGCTGGATGGCACCATGGGCAACTCGGCGCTGGCGCTGCTGCGCCACGACGCCATTCCCAGCGGTCGATTGATGGCCGAACTGGTGTTCCGCACCCACTGCCCGGCGCCCAAGAAGCTGCATCTTAACCGCTTCCTGCCGCCCACCGCGGTGCGCCTGCTGCTGGATGAATCCGGCGCCAACCTGACCAGCAAGATCTCCTTCACCGGTTTGGGCAAGAACCTGCAGAAGGTGAATAAATCCCTGGCGCGCGATCTGATCAAGAGCCGCCATGACCAACTGCGTGAACTGCTCACTCAGGGGGAAGGCGAAGCCGAGCGCCAGCTGCCCAGCATTGTCGAAAATGCTGAAGCGCGCATGCGTGCACAGTTGGATGCCGAGATTGCCCGTTTGACCGCGCTGGCCGAGCACAACCCGGCGGTGCGCGGCGCTGAAATCGACGCGCTGAAAGATGAGCGTAAGGCGCTCAGCGAAGCGATTGAAAATACCCGCCTACGTCTGGATTCCGTGCGGGTAATTATCACCGTTGACGCCGATCGTTAATCGCCAAGCGAATGCTTCCTAAAGGATCGCCTCAAGCGCCTTGTCCAATGTGGGATATTGGAAAGTAAACCCTGCCGCTTCAAGGCGCACGGGGCGCATATCCGCCCCGGTCAGCAATAGCCGAGACATTTCCCCCAGTCCCGCCTTCAAGACAAACGCGGGTACGGGGAAAATGGCCGGTCGATTGAGATGTTTGGCCAGGGTTTTGGTAAAGGTGGCGTTGGTGACCGGGTGCGGCGCGCTGCTGTTAAAGGGGCCGCTCAAGGTATCGTGATTGATGAGAAACAAAATCGCCGCGACTAAATCATCACGGTGAATCCACGGCATGAATTGCTCACCGCTGCCAAAGCGGCCACCTAACCCTAGCTTAAACGGCGGCAGCATTTTCTGCAGGCTGCCGCCGCCTGCATCTAGCACCAATCCCGTACGCAAAATCGCTAAACGCACCCCCATCGCCTCAATCGGCTGGGCGGCTGCCTCCCACTGTTTGCACAGACGATGGGCAAACTCATCATTAGGGATTGTCTCTTCGGTCACTACGCGCTTGCCCTGATCGCCGTAATAGCCCATTGCTGAACCCGATACCATTACCTTCGGCAATGGCTGACCATTAGCCTTTAACTGTTCACACAACGCGACCAATTGCTCAGTTGACGCTACACGAGAATTTATCAGCTTGGCTTTCTGCTCATCGCTCCAGCGCTTACCGGCAATAGACTCTCCAGCCAGGTTAATTAGCGCGTCCGGTGGCGACTCAATAAACGCCTGGGCGCTGTCACGAATATCACAGCCGCTAGGCAAGCGATCGCGTACTTGATGAGGGTGACGGGAAACCACCTGCACCTCGTGGCCCTGCTCTATCAGTTTTTGGCATAGCCGCTGGCCGACAAACCCACTGCCTCCGGTCACTAATACGCGCATGGAATTACTCCTGTTGGTGCCACCGTTCGTTGTCAGCTTGGCGAAATGAATCAATCGACGACCAAATTGTACGACATCTATACACAACTGCTACAGTAAGCTTTCAGTTCTATTCATACGACATCTAAACAACGCTGCGAGGAACCATGGCGATACTGCCTCTAAGTGCTCAACAATCGGTCGCCATCATTGGTGCAGGCATCGCAGGGCTTGCCTGTGGGCAGGTACTCGCCAATAGCGGCGCTAGCGTTACGCTGTTTGATAAAGCCCAAGGCCCTGGCGGGCGCATGTCGAGTAAGCGCAGACCCAGCGCGACGCTGGATCTAGGCGCTCAGGCTTTCAGCGTGCGCGACGCAGACTTTCAGCGCGCAGTTGATACATGGCTATCCATTGGCTGCATCGCTTCCTGGCCCACCGCTACCTATCAGGCTAGCCCAAATGGCTGGCAGGCGCATAACGATGGGCAAAAGCGCTACGCCGGTGCTCCTCGAATGAGTGCCTTGACGCGTCATTTGGCCGACTCGCTAACGGCGCTACCTCAGGCAGCACTGCATACAGGCACTTCCATCACGTCACTCAAACGCACGCAAAAAGGGTGGCAGTTGGTAGCGGCGGGCGGCATGACCCATGGGCCTTATGATCAGGTAGTGATTAGCGCACCACCGCCCCAGGCCCATGCACTGCTGGCAATGTGGGACGACGATTTGGCCACCGCTTGCCAAACGCGAAAGCAACGCGCCTGCTGGGCGGGATGGGCGATTTTTGACGGACCGCTTCCCGCCATAGCCGGTGTTGACCCAGACTGGCAGATGGCGCGGGTTGCCCACCCTGCCCTGCATATTGTGTCACGTAACCAAACAAAACCAGGACGCGCTGCTCAATCTGAAAGCCTTAGCCTGCTGGCTCAACTCGACTGGAGCGAAGCACATTTGGAGCAGCCTGCCAGTGAGGTGGCTAACCAACTTCTTACTGCTCTAAAAAGTTTTTTTCCCGTCTCAGCAACGCTACCCGACCTGATTGAAACAGGCGCGCACCGGTGGCGCTATGCACAACCAGCGGCCGCTTGTGAACACACATACTTATACAGTGGAAACGGTTTGGCCTTGTGCGGCGATAACTTTTGCGACGGCCGCGTAGAAGATGCCTGGCTATCAGGCCACCGCTTAGGGAAAGCGCTAATAGGCCGGTCGGTCTAATTATATAAAATATTATACGGGCTAAGAGGGATTCTTATAAAGGTTGTACCGAGTAGCGACAAGTTGTACAAATGAGCATACAGTAACGTACTAATGTTCAGATCTTTGATTAGGCAGTCTCTACATGGAACACGCTTCACCTTCGCCGCGGCGAATAATGTCCGGCCCTTACAGCGCGGCGCTGCAGTTAACTAGCTTGCGGTTCACTAGATTGCAGTTAACGAAGAGGTACTGGCGCACATGAGTCTTAAGGCGACCCATCCCCCCGATACGCCCCTCTATCCGATACGCGAAGTGTCTCGCTTGACGGGCGTAAACTCGGTCACCCTTCGCGCTTGGGAACGACGCTACGGGCTAATTCGCCCCCAGCGCACCCCCAAAGGGCATCGCCTTTACGCTCAAGACGACATCACACGCATCGAACGTATCTTGCAGTGGCTCAATCGTGGTGTGCCGGTCAGTCAAGTCGCCGACTTGCTTGACCAGCCAGAAACAATTGAGACGCCTACCCCTGATGCCGGCGATTGGGCTAGCCAACGCCTGCAGCTGCAAGCCATCATCGAAGCGTTAGACCTGCCCAAGCTAGAGGCTTTTTATTACCAGAGCTTAGCGCTCTACCCGCTGAGCATTGCCATTAACGAGCTTTGGCAGCCGGTTGTTTTAAGCTTAGAGGCGAAATGGGCCATTCAAGCAGATCAGTTAGTACGCCGCACCTTGGAAGCATTTTTGCGCAGCCAAGTGGGCATCCGCTTACATTATGCTAACCAGGCTACCCGGGGCCCGCTGATTTTGCTCAATGCCATGCCCGATGACCCTGGCCCGCTCTGGGTGTTGATGTCGGCATTGATGGCCAGCGAGCAAGGCTACCGAGTACAGATGCTTGACCACTCGCTGCCACTGGAGGATCTCCCTCAGGCAGTCGCGCGGCTACACTCGTCGATGGTCCTGCTGTCTAGCGGCCAGCGCGAAAGTGACAGCTATATTCGCCAAGCGCTGCCTAAAGCCGCCGAGACGCTTAATGTGCCCATCGGCGTGTGTGGTGAAGTGGCGCGCCTGCGCGAAGCCGATCTGCGCGATAGCCCGGTTCACATGCTAGGCGATGACCTGCCTCAGGCGATTGCTCGCTTGCGTCCTCTCTTACGCGAGTCAGGCGTACTGTAACCAACACGCTCTTACCCTGGCCGTTCGCTCTCTGGCGACCGGCCATTTTTTTGTGCCGCAGGAGCCCCTATGACAGGAAAGCCTATGAAACGTCAATTGGTTTGGCTGCGCAGCGACTTGCGTATTGATGACAACACTGCCCTGGCTGCCGCAGCGGCCAAAGGGCCTGTCATCGCGGTTTTTTTGCGCAGTATTCCCCAGTGGCAAGAGCACGGGCACGGTGCCAACAAGCTGGACTTTTGGGCGCGCGGTGTCGCCGCCGTTAAAACAGCCCTTAACGGATTGAATATTCCGCTGCTTCATCGCGATATTGACCACTATAACCAAGCGCCAGACGTACTGCTTGAGATCGCTCGGGAACATGATGTTGAGCAGTTGCACTTCAACTGCGAGTACGCCCTCAATGAGCGTCGCCGCGACCAAGCCGTACAAGATGCCTTTAAAAAAGCTGAGAGAACCGCCCATGGTTATCACGATGCCGTGGCATTTTCCCCTGGCAGCCTGTTAACCGGAAAAGGCGACTTTTACGGTGTTTTTACCCCCTTTTCCAAAGCGTGGCACAAGCAGGTCACCGCCGACCAGTTAGCGCTGCGCGAGTCACCACCGGTGCAAACAGCACTGGTTATTAAAAGTGATCCGCTGCCTGCGCTACCGACCCTTGACAGCACACCGATTGAAGAGCGCCTGTGGCCTGCCGGTGAACGGCCCGCGGCGGATAACTTGGCGCGTTTCCTGCGCTTTCGTGGCCGCCACTATAAAGACCAGCGCGACCTGCCCAAGGTACGTGGTACCAGCGAACTCTCGCCCTATCTGGCACTAGGCATGATCTCCCATCGCCAGTGCTTGCAAGCCGTAATGACCGAGAATGGCGGTCATCTTGGCGATGGCGATATTGGCCTGACGACCTGGGTTAATGAACTGATCTGGCGCGAATTTTATCAGCATGTCGCGGTAGGGTTTCCGGAGGTGTGCCGCTATCAACCCTTCCAGGCACACACCAAGCAGTTGCAGTGGCGCGACGATGATGAAGGCTTTCAAGCCTGGTGCGAAGGGCGCACCGGCTACCCTATCGTCGATGCGGCCATGCGCCAGTTAGTCGCCACCGGCTGGATGCATAACCGGCTGCGCATGATCACGGCGATGTTTTTAAGCAAACATCTCCTAATTGACTGGCGACGCGGTGAAACCTTTTTTATGCGCCACTTGGTGGATGGCGAATTCTGCGCCAACAACGGCGGTTGGCAGTGGGCGGCCTCGACGGGTACCGATGCCGCGCCCTACTTCCGCATTTTTAATCCCACCACCCAATCCACCCGTTTTGATGCTGACGGTGAGTTTATTGCCCACTGGCTGCCTGAGCTTGCTGACCTGCCCGCCAAAGCGCGCCATGCGCCGCCTCAAGACCTACTCACCGATGTGCAGTACCCAGCGCCGATCGTTGATCACAAAGCGGCACGTCAACGTGCGCTGGACGCGTTTAAATCACTCACTAAATAATCGCTTCTGTCCCCGCTTCCTTAAGCCATTATAGTTATAAAGCTAATCAAGGAGACCGTCATGGCTGAGCCTGCGGCGCTGGAGGCGTTCTGCGCCTTTTTCAAAAAACTGGACAATACCTGTACAGAAAAGCTATACGAGGTATATACTGAAAATATAATTTTTAGTGACCCGCTGCACCATATTGAAGGTCGCGAAGCGTTAGCGCGTTATTTTTCAGCCATGTATGAAAATGTCGAGCAGTGCCACTTCACTTACCACACTCGGCAGTTGCAAGGGCAGCAAGCGTTTGTAACCTGGACCATGACGTTTATGCATCCCCGATTGGCAGGTGGCCAGGCTGTCAAGGTCGAAGGCTGTAGCGCACTCACCTTTGCCGCCGATGGGCGCGTTGAGCGTCATCGCGATTATTTTGATGCTGGCGCCATGCTTTACGAACATTTACCGCTGATGGGAAGCGCCATTCGCTGGTTAAAAAAACGCCTTGCCTAAGCAGTAACATCACGGCGGGGCGCACGAGGAGGCTTAATGAGTACATGGGAAACGCCCCAACGTATTTGGTTAACCGGTGCCACGTCCGGCATTGGTGAAGCGCTTGCCCGTAAATTCATCGCCCAAGGCCACCAGGTGGTACTCAGTGCCCGCAACGCGGAGTCACTTGAAGCGCTGTGCCAAGGCCACCCCAATGCCCATCCGCTCCCGCTAGATGTTAGTGACCGCCAAGCCGTGCTTAACGCTGGCGAGACCATTGCCGAGCGCCTGGGGGCATTAGATTTAGCGTTATTCAATGCTGGTACTTGCGAATACCTGAACGCTCAACAGTTCGATATGGATTTAGTCGAGCGCGTTTTTAAGCCTAACTTATTTGGCACTTTGTACGGTGTCGAAGCCGCTCTGCCGCTGCTGCGGGCAGCACGGCAGCAGGGTCTGCCCGCCCGACTAGCGGCCACCTCCAGCGCCTCGGCCTATTTACCGCTACCCCGCGCAGAAGCCTATGGCGCTTCTAAAGCCGCCGTCAGCTACTTCCTGGAATCGCTGCGCTTGGATCTCGATCAGGAAGGCATTGATGTCAGCCTTATCCACCCCGGCTTTGTGAAAACGCCACTCACCGAGCGAAACGACTTCCCGACGCCCATGCAGGTCACCGCCGAGCAAGCGGCCGATGCCATTATCGCAGGCCTGGTAAAGGGTCGACTGGATATCCATTTTCCACGCCGGTTCACCTATCTGGTCAAATTGCTGGGCATTTTGCCTCCTGCCTTGCGCCGTCAGATAGGCCTGCGCATGACCCGCGCCCAAAAGGAATCGTCATGAGTACCGTGGTATCAAATAGTGCTGGGGCATCTCAGCGTATTGCCATTGTCGGCAGCGGTATCAGCGGCATGGCCGCTGGCTGGTACCTTTCCGCTCAGCATGAAGTCACGCTGTTCGAGGCGGATTCGCGGCTTGGGGGCCATACCGCCACGATGGACGTGGACGTAAAAGGGCAGACGTATGCGATCGACACCGGCTTTATTGTCTTTAACGACTGGACCTATCCGCACTTTCAGCGCTTGATGGCAACCCTGGGCGTTGCCTCACAAGCCACTGAGATGAGTTTCTCGGTGCATGAAACGGCAAGGGACTTTGAGTACAACGGGCACACGTTAGGATCGATGTTTGCCCAACGACGCAATTTATTTAACCCCTCTTTTTATCGCCTGCTGCGCGATATCCTACGTTTTAACAAGCAGGCCACTAAAGCGCTTGATCGCAACGAGTTCCCCGAACAGATGACCCTAGGGGAATACCTGGATCGCCACCACTACAACCGCGATTTCCAGCAGCGTTACTTACTGCCCATGGGAGCCGCCATTTGGTCGGCCAGCATCAGCGATTTACGCGCCTTTCCGGTGGCATTTTTTGTACGTTTTTTCCGCAATCACGGCCTGTTATCGGTTAATCACCGCCCCCAGTGGTACACCCTTATGGGCGGTTCGAAAAGCTATATCCCTAACCTAACAGCCCCCTACGCGTCGCGCATTCACCTCAATACGCCGGTAACCAAGATTACCCGCGAACGCTCTGGAGAGCGTGCTGGCGTTACGATTACCACTCCCGCTGGCAGCCAACACTTTGACCAAGTGGTGCTCGCCTGCCACGCCGACCAAGCCTTGGCGATGCTGGGTGACGCCAGTGCAGACGAGAAAGCAGTGCTCGGCGCCATGCCGTATCAGGATAACGAGGTGGTGCTGCATACCGACACCTCCCTGCTACCGCGGCGCAAACGTGCCTGGGCGAGCTGGAACTACCGGCTGGATCAGCGCGATAGCGAAGCACGGGTATCGGTCACTTACGACATGAATATTCTTCAGCGGATAGACAGTGACACCACGTTTTGCGTGACCCTGAACGACAGCGCCAGCATTGATACCGATAAAGTGCTGGGACGTTATACCTACGCGCACCCGCAGTTTACCTTGGCTGGCCAGGCGGCGCAGGCGCGCCACGCTGAGATATCGTCGACGGCGCATCGTACGCATTTTTGCGGTGCCTATTGGCGCAACGGTTTCCACGAAGACGGGGTGTGGAGCGCCCTGCGCGTCGCCCAGGCCTTGGGCTGTGACGAAGCTGCCCTGCCTCCCGCGGAACCTCTGGCGCTGCCTGCTCATGAGCTGCTGACACCGCAAGGTGTCGAGGGACTGGGATGATTGCCGCACCACGTTCGCGTATCTATCGTGGCACCCTGAGCCACCGCCGCTTCACGCCCAAGCCCCACGCATTCAGCTATCAGGTATGGATGGCGTGGTTGGATCTGGACGAGCTACCTGAACTGTTCGACAAGGTGCCCGGCTTTAGCGCCCGCAGGCCTGCCCTGGCGCGTTTCCGGCGGGAGGATTACCTAGGCCCGGTGGATCGCCCGCTTAAAACCGCCGTGCGCGAAGAGCTCGTTCGTCAATTAGGCAGCGCCCCCACGGGGCGGATTTGCGTGCTTACTCAACTGCGCACGCTGGGCTGCATGTTTAATCCTATCTCCGTTTACTACGCCTACGACCATTTGGGTAGATTGGCAGCCGTATTGAGCGAAGTCACCAATATGCCTTGGCGTGAGCGTACCCGTTACGCCAGCGCGGTGGACCCTTCACGTCACAGCCACCAGGCCCGTTTCGACAAAGATCTCCACGTTTCGCCTTTCAATCCCATGGATATGACCTATCGATGGAAATTTAACGCCCCCGGCGAAACGCTCTTTTTGCATATGGAGAACTGGCGGGAACAGCAGTGCCATTTTGATGCCACCCTGACTCTGAACGCCTCCCCCGCTACTCGTGGCGCGCTGATAAAAGCCTTGGCGCGCCAGCCATGGATGAGCCTGAAAACCGTCGCGGGCATTCATTTTGAAGCGTTACGCCTGTGGCTGAAGCGCGTCCCCGTTTATAACCACCCCAAGCAGCGCAAGGAGACTTCAAAGTGACGACCCTGCGTTCTACGCCGCCAAATATTCAACCTGTTGCGCAAGACCGCTTAACCAAGTGGCTGAAACCGCGCCTAGTGGCCCAACTGGATACCTTTCACGGTGGTCGTATTACCCTCATTGAAGGTGACCAGTGCCACCACTTAGGCCAGGGAGGACCGTTGCAGGTAACCGTGGTAATCCGCCACTCACGCGCCTGGAAGCGGCTGGCCTTCGGCGGTACCGTCGGCGCTGCCGAATCTTATATGGATGCTGATTGGGACGCCGACGACCTGGTCGCCCTGGTCCGCCTGTTTGCCGCCAACCTGGAACAGGTTAATACCAAAATGGAGAACGGCAGTGCCCGCATTGCCCGTTGGTTATTGGGTGCCGCCTACCGTTTTCAGCGCAACAGCCTAAGCGGCTCCAAACGCAACATTGCAGCCCACTACGATATTGGTAACGACCTGTTTTCAACGTTTTTGGATCGCCTCCACTGGATGTACTCCAGCGCCGTTTTCCCCTACCCGGAAGCTAGTCTGGAAGAGGCCTCAACCTACAAACTGGATTTGATGCTTGAAAAGCTTGATGTCCGGCCAGAGCATCACCTGTTAGAAATTGGCACCGGTTGGGGTGGTCTGGCGATTCACGCGGCGAAAACCCGCGGCTGCCATGTCACCACTACGACCATTTCCGATGAACAGCACGCTCATACTGCTCAACGGATTAAGGAAGAGGGGCTGGAAGACAGGATTACCCTGCTCAAACAGGATTACCGTGAATTAACAGGTCGTTATGACCGGCTTATTTCGGTCGAAATGATCGAGGCGGTGGGGCACCAGTATCTTGATACCTACCTCAATAAACTCGACAGCCTGTTAACCGACGACGGGCAAGCCATGCTGCAAGCCATCACCATCCGCGACCAGCGCTTTGAAGACGCTAAGCGCGACATGGATTTTATCAAGCGCTACATTTTCCCCGGCGGTTTTCTACCCTCGCACCATGCCATGTTAAGCAGCGTAATGCGCAAAACGTCTCTAAACGTGGTCGCGTTGGATGAAATAGGCCCGCACTATGCCCGCACTCTGCGTGAGTGGCGCCACCGCTTTGAAGCCAGCCTGGAACAGGTACGCACGCTGGGGTATGACGATCGTTTTATCCGTATGTGGCGCTACTATTTATGCTACTGCGAAGGCGGCTTCATCGAGCGCTCTATCGGCACCTGCCACCTGCTGCTGGCTAAACCAGCGGCGAAACCCATACCGCTCACCGGTGCGCTCTAAATGGCATCACGCAAGTGGCATGCACTGCTGTTCAATGCCCTGCGTTTTGAAGCTGGCTGGCTGCTATGCGTAGCAGGTGGTTCAAGCGTTGCCGCACTGGCGGGCGGAGGCTTGCTAGCCTGGCACCTATGGCGCTGCGCGCTGCCAGGAGAGTGGCGGTTCATCGCGGGATTTGCACTGCTCGGCTTGATGGTCGATGGCAGCTTAAACCTGCTGGGAGGCTTTGATTTTAACGATCAGGCACTGGTGCTGGGGTTATTACCCCTTTGGCTATGGATGCTCTGGCCGCTGTTTGCCACGCTGGTCTATCACTCGCTGGCGTGGCTGTGGCGTTATCCGCTACTAGCCGCGCTGTGTGGCGCTGTTAGCGGCCCGCTCTCGTATTACGGCGGCGCGCTACTCGCGGAGGTGACGCTTGCCCCTTGGCTGCTGCCAGCCCAGGCGCTGATATGGGCATCACTGTGTGTAGGCATTAGCCGTTTTTATATGCGTTAAGAAGCGGCAGAGGCAGTGGCTGGCTCAGGCAGCAAACGCATTTCCAATTCCGCGGCGGGTAGCGGTCTGGCAAAGTAGAAACCTTGTACGGACGTACACCCGGCATCTACCAAAAACTGACACTGCTCTTTGGTTTCAACGCCTTCGGCAATCACTCCTAGCCCCATGCCTTCCGCCATCGCTAAGACCGCCTTCACGATCGAGGCATCCGCTTGATCATGTGGCAACTCTTTAATGAATGCCCGGTCGAGCTTAATTTTGTCTACCGGCAAACGCTTCAAATAACCAAGCGACGAATAGCCTGTCCCAAAGTCATCAATGGCAATCGCAAAGCCTTGGTCGCGCAGCGCCTGAAGGCGTGGCCCCATATCGCCAGCGCGTTCGTCAAGCAGTACCGACTCGGTCAGCTCTAAACCAATTTGTGAAGGTTTTAACTGATAACGCTTTAGGCAGGTCGTCAACTGGCTTTCCAGGTCGCCTTGAAAGAGCTGCAGTGCCGAAATATTGACCCATATCGTCATTTTTGGCATGGCGCTATTACGCCAGTGCGCCTGTTGGGCACAGGCCTTTTCGATCACCCAGGTACCCAGCTGGCTCATTAAACCGTGCCGCTCGGCCAACGGAATAAAGTCGCCGGGGGAAATCATGCCATCCTTGGGATGGCGCCAGCGCAGCAGTGCCTCCATACCCACCAGCTCGCCGCTAGCAGGCTCATGCTGGGTTTGATAATGCAGTTCCAACTGGTCACCGGAAATAAGCGCAGCGCGTAAATCATTGACCAGCGCCAGTTGAGGATTATCCTGCTTATCCAGCGCCGGGCGAAAGCGCTGGCTTAAGTTACGCCCCAGTCGTTTAGCGCTGTAAAGCGCCGACTCTAAGCGCTGGAAGAGCACGCCTGAGTCGTTACCATCCTCGGGCACTCGGCAACTACCGATCGACAGTCCTAAGCGCAGCGATTGGTCGTTAATTTCAAATGGCCGACTCATATGCTCACGCAGGGTGGCAACCCACTGGTCATGATCGTCAAAAGTGGTGGTGCGGATCACCATAAACTCATCGCCGCCCAAACGACCTACAATACTGCCCGCCACATAGCTGGTTAAACGTTGACCAAAGCGCGCTAACAAGCGGTCACCCTGCTCCACCCCCAAACTATCATTGACGGATTTCAGCCCATCAATATCGACCAGCGCCATATCCAAGCTCTCTCCAGCGCGCAGATGGCGCAGCCGGGAAGCCAGCAGATCGTGAAGGCGACGACGATTGGGTAGCCCTGTGAGCGGATCTTCATAGCCGATACGGCGCAAATCACGCTCGCGGGCTTTTTGTGCCGAAATATCGGTAAACAGATTAATAAAATGAGTGATGTTGCCGCGGTTGTCGGTCACGGCGCGTACTTTTAACCACTCAGGATACTCATCGCCGTGCTTACGGCGGCTCCACATTTCACCTTCCCAGCGGCCGGTACTTTTCAGCGTGCTCCAAAACGTTTGATAAAAGTTTTTATCGTGCCGTGGCGCTGCCAGCGTCTCCAGTTTCAGCCCCTGAATCTCTTGGCTCGAGTAACCGGTCACTTCGGTGAAGGCGGGATTAACCACGATGGCGCGATTTTGCGCATCGGTAATCACCATGGCATCGCTGGTGAGCCCTAATGTATCTTGGGACAGACGCAGGCGTAGCCGCTGTTGACGCACTTGGTTCCAGGCATCCCATAGCCCTAACGTAACCAATGTCGCGGCAACTAGGCGCAGCGTCGCATCGGGTATCCAAACACAGGCAGGGAGCGCCGTCAGCGCGACCCAAACTAACGGACGATTGAGAGAAACAGGAAGCCACATGGCAATTCGCTATACCCTATACAAATTAATCTAGATAAAAAATTTAGCGCTAGCCCGGATTTCTCACAGGGTATAAAAGAAAGCGGCTGAAAGTGCTATGATTTCAAGAACCTAACCAATCCATCAAGCACCAACAGCCGCTTCCAAAATGGTACCTGAAAAGCTGACCT
>NZ_JBANSN010000070.1:0-4898 GCF_037070215.1 Vreelandella arctica
TGGACGCTTCTGCTACTTGTTTTCCAGTTTTGTCATAAAGCACAGCTGAAATGCGGTTGCCAGTGCTGGTAAAACCTGGGAAGTGCTCACTCGCTACTTTCAGTGTAGTCGCTTGTTCAATATTAATATTGAAACGCTTAGGTTGCCCCTGGACAAGCATCTGTGTAGAAGATACGCCTCTTTCTAGTAAGGGAAGATTCTGTGTTGTATTGCCTAAGCTCGCTAATACAGGTGTAGAGAGGATACTTGCTACTACTGCACTAAAAACAATTGCTTTAATTTTCATGGTGGTTTACTCCGCTGGTTATTTATAATTTAATAATAACCTTAGAGTATGAGTTGAAGCTGAATTTAGTGGTTTATTAGCAAAAAAAAACGCCACCTTTCGGTGGCGCAAGTTATAGAGTGCTTAACGATTTAAAATATTAACCTGACGCCTGCCACCACGCCGGTATCTTCGGTATTATTCCCGCCAGCACGAGAAAGGTCAGCGGTATCGCCATACTCTTTTTCCCAATAAGCGCCCACGTAAGGCGCAAAGCGTCTGGTCACTTCGTAGCCCAGGCGCATGCCGACACGCACTGAGTTAAGGCCCTCACCCACACCAAACTCCTTAACTTCGCTGGCAGCTACGGCAATTTCGGTACGCGGCTGTAGGTAGAGCCGCTGAGTCAGGCGCAGATCGTACTCGCTTTCCAGGCTGGCGGAGATATCGCCTTCATCGCTTATCATCAAGTCGAGATCGGTCTCGAAGCGATAGGGGGCGAGCCCCAATAGGCTGATGACGCCGAAATAGCGTTCGGGATAGTTATTCGTAGCGATACCGCCCTGATAACCGATGCCGCCCTGAAGTTCCCAGAAGTCGGCAATCAAACGACTATAAAGCAGGTTGAGGGACTCGAATTCTGCATCTTCGCCATCGCCCTGGACGTTTTCGCCTTCGCCTTCCACGTATAGGCGATTGAAATCACCGCCATACCAGGCCTGGAAATCCCAGACCAAGGCATCCCCCCCCTTGTCGGGCGAAGCATATTCCAAGCGATCGACCCGTACCGTGGTCATCGGGTACTCCACGACCGGTGACGGCCAGCCGGCCGGGGCGTCATAGCCGTCTTCGGCTTGAGCAGTCGTGGCGGCGGCCATGCCGAGGGCGGCGCTGGCGAGGGTTAAGTAGTGCTTGGTTTTCATACTGCCTCCTTAAGAAACCTGAACAACGCGGAACATGCCGGCATCCATGTGATAGAGAAGGTGGCAGTGGAACGCCCAACTGCCCTCTGCATCTGCGGTGATCAACGCAGATACGCGCTCACCGGGCTTCACATTTAGGGTGTGTTTGCGCGGAATCAATTCACCCTGGCCGTTTTCCAGCTCCATCCACATGCCGTGGAGGTGGATAGGATGCTCCATCATGGTGTCGTTAATCAGAATTAGGCGCAGCCGCTCGTCTTTCACAAAATGAATAGGGCCCGTCACTTCGCTAAACTTCTTACCGTCGAACGACCATATATAACGCTCCATATTGCCGGTCAGGTGCAGCTCAAGCTCACGGCCTGGCTCACGGCGATCAGGCCATGGTGTGATCGCTTTGAGATCCCGGTAGACTAATATGCGTCGTTCGTCGGGGTCGATGCCGATGCCCGCCTGGTCGTAGCGAGAGCCGGGCTGGGCTTCACCGGCGAGAAGCAAACCATTTGCGCCTATTTTGGCCTGCTCGGCTGCCATCCCCCCCATAGTAGAGTGATCCATGCCTTGCATGTTGGACATACCGGAGTGATCCATCCCAGCCATGCTGGAATGATCCATCCCCGACATGTTGGACATGCCAGAGTGATCCATCCCCGACATGTTGGACATGCCAGAGTGATCCATCCCCGCCATGTTGGAGTGATCCATACCGCCCATACCCATGGCTTCCATGCCGCGGTCGGCAATTTGGCGGCGCTTGGGAATCTCCGCCTGCATGCCTTCACGCGGGGCTAGCGTGGCGCGAGCGTAGCCACTCCGATCCATGGCTTCGGCGAAGATGGTATAGGCTCGATCATCTTCTGGTGAAACAAGCACATCGTACGTTTCCGCCACGCCAATACGGAACTCATCAACAGGCACGGGTTGCACTGGCTGGCCATCGGCAGCAACGACGGTCATCTTCAAACCAGGTATACGTACATCAAAGTATGACATCGCCGACCCGTTAATCACGCGTAGTCGTACCCGCTCACCAGCCTTGAACAGCGCATTCCAGTTTTCTTGGGGGGAGTGACCGTTAAGCAGGTAGGTATAAGTACTGCCGGTCACATCGGCAATATCCCGAGAACTCATGCGCATTTTGGCCCACATACCGCGCATCTCGGCAGTTTGTGAGAAACCCTTTTCGCGAACATCGGCGAAAAAATCAGCAATCGTGCGCTCTTGGAAGTTGTAATAGCCTTCCATGGTTTTCAGATTACGAAATACCGACATGGGGTCTTCAAAGGTCCAGTCGGTGAGCAGTAGCACATGCTCACGGTCATAGCGGATGGGTTCGCGCTCGGCGGCGTCAATTATCAACGGCCCGGCGTGGCCGAGCTGTTCCTGCAAGCCGGAGTGGCTGTGGTACCAGTAGGTACCGTTCTGACGGACGGGAAAACGGTAGGTAAAGGTTTCACCAGGGGCGATACCTGCAAAGCTAACGCCAGGCACACCATCCATTTCCGGCGGTAGAATGAGACCATGCCAGTGGATGGAGGTGGGCTCGTCCAGCAGGTTGGTGACACGCAGTACTGCGTCTTGACCTTCTTTCAAACGAATCAGCGGGGCAGGACTGGTACCGTTAATGGTAATTGGTTGGGCTTCTTGTCCGTCAATAGGCAACGATTCACGGCGGATCGCCAGCGATACCTCGGGCCCTTCTTCAACGCCCTGAGCATAGACGTTGGTACGGCCCCAGGGGTTTGCCCAGGCGGGAGTTAACCCCATTGCCGCAGCGGAACCTATTCCTAGGGCAGCGCCGCCTTTTAGGACCTGCCGACGAGAAAGAGGGTGAGAAATGATGCTTGAGCGTGCCATGTGTAACTCCCGTCAATGATGAATGGCACCATCTTAATGGAAGAACCTGAAACAAAGCTGAATAATGATTAATTAGCTACTTCACCCGCTAGAGGTAGGATAATCGTAACGCGCAGTCCACCCAGTGGACTACGCTCAAAGCGCGAGTGCCCTGAGTAGCGGGCAATTAACTGCGCAAGAATCGACAGGCCTAAGCCGTAGCCGGGACGGCGTTCATCCAATCGTGTGCCACGCTCTCCCAAGCGCGAAAGATCTTCTTCTGCAACGCCGAAACCGTCATCATCAGTGGTGAGCGTGAGTGTGGTAGTGGAGACGGCAATATCGCAATTAATGCACCTATTCGACCATTTGCCAGCGTTATCGAGCACGATGCCTAATATTTCAGAAAAGTCGTGAGCCTCAATAGGCACTTGGTCTTTCTCGTGTGCCGAGTGGGTAAGGTTGAAAATGCGCTCAGGGTAAAGACTACGGAACATCTCGATGAGCCGTGAACTATCTCGCGTGACGTTCGCCATTCGACCCGCGTTAGGCCCTGCAATACGCGAACGACGCAGCTCTGCAGCTAACTGAGCGTTAATATCTTCAATACGACTGAGCAGTTTATGCCGTCGGTTTTCATCAATGGGCCGATTGCCGCGCAGTACTTGGGTAATTGCTGCCAGCGGGGTTTTTAATGCGTGTGATAGGTTGGCGACCGATTCTCGCGAGCGCTTCAGACGAAGATCAATGTCGTCCATGAACCAGTTCAACTGGTCGACTAATTCATCTAGCTCCGAAGGGGCTACTAATGACAAGCGATCACGTTTGCCTGATCGCAAGGCTTCAAGCTGTTGACGCAGTTGCCAAAGTGGCGTGAGGCCGCGGTTAACTGCCAGCATATTGAGTATGATGAGCATTCCTAAAAGCACGGCGGCAATTCCACCGACCCACCAATGCAAGGTAGCAAGTCCTGCTTCTACCTGAGAAAAATCCTCACCCACCAGTAATACGCCGTTAGAACCCTGCCACTCAAAATGGCGGCGGTAGACGAGCATGTGCTGATCGTTATGTTTAACGTCCACAAGAGCATCGCCGTTCTCTTCCAGCAGAGGCGCCAGCTGTTGCTGCCATTGCGGGTCGGAAGCGCTGACCGAACCGTTAAAGCGGAGTACGTAGAGATGATGAAAGACTTGATAGCCTTGGCTAACCGAGTCTAGCGCAGTCGGGACAGCCGTTTGGTCCTGCTCGAGCTGTGCGACCGCATGATTGGCTTCGCGCTGAAGACGCTCACCCAAAAAATCCCGAGCAAGATTCTGTAACAATATGCCATGCAGTAGCCAGGTCGTCACCACCACAAATAGCGCCACGCCACCTAGCCCGGATTTCTCATAGGTCCCCAGCAAGTCTCGCAGACTGTGCGGGTTACCGCCATTACCGCTCATTGGCGGCCGTGACTGATCAATAATCGATCAATTCCTGTTGTCCGGACACACGGCCCCCTTTCCCCCATTGAGTCGGGCCGGGGGAGCCCAGGCTTCTATCCCGGAACCAGTTGACGCACCAGGTCAGAGAGTTCGTCTTTGTAAGGATAGGCATCGCTCATCAACACCCGTATGCGCCGAGTGTTGCGAATGATGACCGCGCCCACCTTGATCAGCTTCAGCCGCAGGTTACTGGCGCTCATTCTCTCGAAGGGCGTCTTCTTCAAGTGGGCCCGTAATCGCTCGAACAGCGTGTAGGCAAAGCCCGACAGGAGCAACCGCCACTGATTGGTCCACCACCGCGTGCTGGAGGTGCGATCTGCGAACAGACACAACTGCTGATCCTTGATCCGGTTTTCCATGTCACCCCGGGCACAGTATTGCTCGTAGTAG
>NZ_JBANSN010000071.1:0-4596 GCF_037070215.1 Vreelandella arctica
GGTGTGGGAATACGGCAGGTAACGCATCGTCTGCACGCGATGAAATAGTTAATTTAGGGCTTGTAAAACAGATGGTTAATGCGCTTTTTGGAGGATTTCGTCAGAATCGTTGCCGACCCTCTAGATCGTGTACATGTCGCTCACGTCCACGCGCTGCGCTGGCATTACAAACATAAGCAAGCTCTCGCCAGGTCGGCCCAGGCTCGTCAGGCTCACTCTCTTCAGTCAGGCCCAGCAGAAAATCAACTTTAACGCCGCATGTGGTAGCAATCCGGTTTAGCACCCAGGGGGCGGCGCCGTCTTCAAGATCTACACCGGATTCGAGCTTTGGCATGAGATTCGAATCAATCGCGATAGCTTCGGAAAGACCAGCTTGACTGAAACCGGCTAGCTGACGGGCTTCTCGTATACGAGTGCCGACAGCACGGTTATATTCAGCGACTTCTAAACGAGTGGGGGCAGGCACAGGGAATCTCCATAGCTAAGGAATCAGCGATGGTAGGCGACTCTCTTCACTCAAAGACTGCAGATTATCCAGGGCAAGTAATACGGACGGACTGGTTATCACCCCACCAGGCTACGCCCTCAAGTAGTACGCATGGACCACTGACCGAGCGATATCATCTGCGATGCAGAGGACAGAGCTACCCTCCTATTGGCTACGCCACAAGTAATACGGACGGACCTGGGTACACCTTATCTATACGGTATGCTTAAGTAAGCCGGGCAGACCCTGAGCGCTACCTAGCCATGCTCTTAGTCAGACACATGGATCTGGTGGCAGAAGCTCTCTATTGGTTACCACCACAAGTAATACGGACGGACTTGGGTACACCTATTGGTTGTTGGTCAACATCCGCTGTACTTGGCTTACGCTGGTTTCCATAGCAGTGGCGATCTTTCGGTAGCTGAACCCTTCATTGCGCAGTCTTTGCGCTTCCTCTCGACGTTGTTCAGCTTGAGACAGGTATTCCCCGCGATCGAGAGCACCGGCCTTGCGGCGATACTCTCGCTTACGTTCAGCATCCCGACGCTTAGCCTCAGCTTTGCTGATGATTGTTTTAAGCTGTAGTTGTTCATCGTCAGTAA
This sequence comes from Vreelandella arctica, assembly GCF_037070215.1. Lineage (NCBI taxonomy): Bacteria > Pseudomonadati > Pseudomonadota > Gammaproteobacteria > Oceanospirillales > Halomonadaceae > Vreelandella > Vreelandella arctica. The sequence goes on from NZ_JBANSN010000071.1 coordinate 1,090, forward strand.
TCTGGAACGTGTCGATCAGCGTTGCATTGCGGGGGGTATAGAGCGGAGAGTACATTTGTCCGTTGAACTCGACCTTCTCGCCTCTCGCATGAGCTTTGGCCTTGGCAAACTGAGTGCTTAGGTCACAATCACGATATGACCAGCCGGGGGCAATCTCAGCGGCAAGGGTACGCGCTTCGTAATGAAGATGACTGGCCTTGATGGGCTCAGCGAGAGCCAGAAAGTTTATTGACCAGTGAAGGAACAACATCCGCTGCCCCTCGATGCTGTGGGCGCGCATCTTGGCAAGGGTGCGTAGATCTTCTAGCCGATCCCAGGCCAACGTGCGCTGAGACAGCTTGCGTAGCCCGTGTAGACCGCCTTTGATTACCCGCAGCCCCCTACTTGCTTCTCGCTGCTTAATCGTCTCTCTTAGCGCTTCACGGGGCATATCGACCAGTTCGTCGAAAAGCTCATCAAAACCGTACCTGGCCAGATCTCCGTCCGTACCTCGGTCTTCCCATACGACACGGCACACTTCACCCGATTTGCTGTTACGCGTTCCCTCCAGCCGCAATACGCGACTGGCATCTTTCGCGCCCGCATCGGCTCCCAAGTGCTCGAATCGCTCTACGAGGTTGCGCTGAGCCAGGTTCCATCTCATTAGCGCCTGCCGGGGCACAGGAGTGCTCAACAGCCACTTGAGGTGAACGCCACGGCCACTGAACACGATTAGGGAGGGGGCAGGTATACCCTCGTCTTTACAAGCCATCAGGCAACGCATAGCCCACTGATCGCCGTCGAGGTGAGTGGCCTGGCCAGGATCAATATCAAGAAACAGAAGCCCGATTCGGGCGAGATTAACGACGCGCCGGTTGGGTGCCGAGAATTCGCCCTGGGATATGTAGCAGTCACGATCGCGGGGGGCTGCCTGTATGACGCTCGGCAACTGATTGAGACGATAGGAGCTCTGCCGTAGACGTCCGCCGTCGGCGCTCTGTCGAGCGAGGACGGAGAACCATCCCCACCGCTCTGAATCGTGATAATTCTTTGGCTCTGAGATGAGGTCAAGCTGCGCGGGAACGGGATTTGATGCGCTCATGTGCGCACCCCGTTTCCACAGCGGGTGTTATCCGCTAAAAATTGGTTTATACTCAACATACAGATTCACGCCCTCCAAGGCGTCTGTAGCCCCGGTCTCCTTTTTGCCTGCCACAGCTTCCAAGGATTCCGGGGTTTCGCTTTTCTAAGGCCTCTCTCTCGGCCCTCTTCGTAACATTGTGACATAAAACGTCCAGATGATGCGGTGAAGTCGAAAAAATCCCCAGGTAGCAACCACTTCTTATAAAATTCATGCGCTCTTCCCTGGGCTCGTCTTTGTCTGCGAACTCATCGGTGGCTGACTTCTGCCCGCTCGATAGAGCTTCAAAAGGCTCTCGGCTTTTTCGATGCTTCTCACCGACAGGCGATAGTCTTGATACAGCGCTTGGCCGCCGTGCCGGTGCATATGCGGGCGAGGTTGCTGTAAGAATTCAAAGCCTTTTTGCCTCAGCTCAGCAATGGAGCTATGCCAGCATGTGTCGCCATTAACGCGCAACGCGTCCAGGGCGCACACATAGCGGCTCTCGTGGTAGGCCTCGACAAGGAGTGCTAGCGAAAGCTCGATCTTTAGCGGCGGCCGCGTGAATAAAGCGCTTTTTTCGGCATCGGCTAAGATGCGATCCATTGATATTGTCATGACACCCCCTAGCCTTGAGCGGTGCGGCGTTCGACCGCGTTACGCTCTGCCCACTTCAATAGATCACGCCGGCGATAGCGGACGAGACGACCCAGCTTTACCCACGGCGGCGCCTTATGACCGAGTAGCACTCCACGTACGCGGGAGTTGCGTAAGGTCAGGGGTGATAGACCGCCCAGCAGGAAAGCGGCCTGCTCGTCGGTGAGGTATTCGGGAGTGATATCGTTCACGTTGTTCTGCATATTCGTCTCCAGTTGTGTTGACGCACATCACTGCACATCACTGTGCGTCACTGGACGATACCTCCATGACTCAGGCGCATTTTGGCCACTTTTCCGGTTTGAATATGACAAGGTCGACGTCCTGGTCAGCCTTATCGTTGCTGAGTGATGGGCGGGGGCAAGTCAAGCAGACGCTGTGGTGTTACGACGAAACGGCACCACGGCGTCGCCGGGGTCGTTAATCACGTGGTCATGCAACAGAGCGCCCCACCGCGCAATGACTTCACGCTGTTCTGAACGGTATCGCTGATGCTGATAAACCGCTTCGATGGCGTTGGCCGGTGCGTGACCAAGCAACCGCTCGATGATGTGAGGAGCTACTGCCAGATGCTCGCCCCATAGGGTGGCGGCGGATCTGCGCAGGTCGTGGACGGTGAACGGCTTTTCAGCACCCAGGCGAGCCAGCAGGCCACCTCCTTTGCCTCGCTGATCAGGTTGCCGCTGTAGGCGTTTGACGGCGGTGCTCAAGCTATCCGGGGTCAATGGCTTGTCATGGCCGATCGCACGGAATACCGGCCCTTTAGCGGCAGGCAGGCGCGCGCGCAATATTTCCAGCGCCTCTTCACATAGGTATACGTCCCGGGGCTCCTTGGTTTTTGTGCGGGTCGCCGGCAGATGCCACACGCCATGATCGAGATCTACTTCTTCCCAACGCATCCCGGCCACTTCGGCACGCCTGGCCCCGGTCAGGATAAGCATACGCAAGGCGTCGACCATTGCCGGCGACAAAAGGCAGGCCTCAAGGGTGGACCAGACTTCCCGCAATTCCTCGATCGTCAGGGTGACGCTTCTCGTCTTTCCGGCTTTGCCGCCATAGGTAGATGGCTTCATGCCAGCGGCGGGATTGTCTTCGATCCAACCTTGGCCATGCGCCCATTCCAACGCCGCACGTAGCGTCGACAGGGTGGCCCGCGCCTGTACCGGCGAGCTCTCGGCGGCGCGGGTCAGCTCCGGGGCAATGTGCTGTCGGGACAGCTGATCGACCGGCACTCCGTCGAGACGCGACAGATAGGCCTGCCAACGTTGGCAATGGGCGGCCAGAGTCGACGGGGCGAGCTCTCCCATGCGTTCCAGGTGAGCCAGCCAGCGGCGCATCATGTCGCCGAACAGCGGGACCACCTCGCTGGCAGCAACCAGGTAGCGCGGGTCATGGCCACGCGACGCAGCGGCCGCGTTCTCCCCGTGTCGCTCTCGGGCCTCGTTTAGGCTCCACTGTGGCCACGGGCCAATTTGGACATCGACACGTCGACCAGGGCGCCGGCGTAACGGTTCGCCAGGCGTCGCGGGTGGAAGATGGCCAGCGGATACCGTCAGTCGGGACAACCAGGCGCGGCGGCCAGAGGGATAAATCATCAGCATCAAGCCAGGTGCCGGCGCCCCGGTGTCGGTGTCATTTTCAGAAGACGACTGCACCAATCAACGAGACATGAAGCCTGCTGTGCATACGGCTCCTGACAGCCCGATATCAGGACTCCTCTGCACGAAACTCGTCTATGCTCAATACTCGTG
>NZ_JBANSN010000072.1:0-3942 GCF_037070215.1 Vreelandella arctica
GGCGATTCCGGAAAACTGCCCAAAATCGGTCACGATAAAACGGAATGCGCGGTCACCATCATCCAGAACAGACGGTCACGTTCAAACGGAATGGGCGGTCACGATAGGGCGGAATACGCATTCAAAGCCTCCGGGATCAGTACATTGAGCAATACGACATAAATCCAGTGCATAAAGCGCCACTGCGTCGCTTTATTTATGAGCGCGTCAGAAAGTTAATTAAGGCCCAGTTTGTAGAGAAGGATAGTGAGATAAAGAGCCGCGGTCAGAAGTACCATGTAAGCTCTATGTTGATAGAAGCTGATCTTGAGACTGATGAAGATGACTTTGCTTCATGGCTACAACGTACTCATCCTCAAACACCGAATGAGCCATTCATCAATGGTGCGAGCCAGTCAAATATCGAAGAGAACAGACAAGCAGTAAAGGCGCCTGCCGATAGCTACACGGTATTGGAAAAAAAGTTAAGTGAGGCGCAAAGCCGGTTTTTGGAAGCTTTAGGGGAAGTGGAGGCCTTCCAGCAGCTTATGAGGGACCATCCGGAGCTTAATAATTGCCTTTCAATTGACTACCGCAGTGCTCACGAGCGTAGCTCACGTCTTTTAGGCCATGTCAGTGCTTTAGAAAAGGCTATAAGCCGCCTCAGTGGCTCATGATTGTATTGCGGAAGTGGCAAGCGGACTGTTTAGACAAGGCCAAAGCACACTATCAGAGCCACCGTGATTATTTCGTTCAGGCAACCCCGGGTAGCGGAAAAACGCGTTTTGCTGCCGAATTGGCCAAGTGGTTGCTCGAAGAACAGCTTATCGACTTCGTTATCTGCTTTGCCCCTACGCGGGAAGTGGTTGCAGGTATGCAGCGCACGTTTTCGGCTGTTTTAGATCAGCGTTTTGGAAACGTCATTGCATCCGCAGGAGCCGCTTATACTTACCAGTCCATGGAATACCAACAGGAAGAATTTTGGGATATTTTTAAAAAATTCCGCGTATTAGCTATCTTCGACGAAATTCATCACTGCGCAGGTCATGATCCTCTCCTTAGTAACACATGGGGGCAGCAGATTATTCGGAATATCCAGGATCAAGCTACTTATACCCTCGGCTTGTCTGGAACCCCTTGGCGTTCTGATGACCTTCCTATCGCGTTGGCACGGTACTCTGATCCAGAAGGGCAGCTGATCTGTGACTATCGTTATGACCTACAAAGTGCTGTGAACGAGGGCGTTTGCAGAGCCCCACGGATTACGCTGATCGATAACCCTTTAATCAGGCTCGTCGAGGAAAAAGAAAACACTGAGTCTGTTCGAGGGTTTTCATGCTTCTCTCAACTACTCAGTGAGTCACCCGTTAGCTACGAAGACTTGTTGCGCCATGACGACATCCTCAATGCTGTGCTGGAAATAGGTATTCAGCAGCTGAATGAAACCCGACGAAAGACCCCTCAAGCTGGGGGGCTAGTGGTGGCAACGGATATTGAGCATGCCCACCAAATTGCTGGAATACTGAATGCTAAGCATCAAAGCTATGTTGTGGTCACCAGTAAAACACCTCGGGCTCAGCAACTAATCGACCGGTTTCGGCATGACAACACCTGCTGGATTGTAGCGGTTAGCATGATTTCTGAAGGCACAGATATACAGCGTCTTTCAGTTTGCTGTTACCTCAGTCGCATTCGTACCGAGCTTCACTACAGGCAGGTTCTTGGTCGCATCTTAAGAAAGATGGGCACTGATGACAGAGAGGCGTGGCTATACGTGATCGCTGAACCTACCCTGCGTAAATACTCGCAAAGAATCGCCAATGACCTTCCTGAGGATCAGTCCACGCTACAGGCAAAAAAGCTTAATGATCGTCTGACCAAATCACATGCTGAGCACGCAAATGGCAATACCGAGGGCGCAAAAGAAAGTGAAGATAATCCCCTTTCCGTAAAAGAGCAGAACGGTAAGCGCGAGCTGCAAGTTACTGAGGCTTCATTACTGACGCTGAGCTTTTCTCAATACTACCGGCAGTATCTATTATCGCTAATGTAGTTTTTTCTTTCCATGGCTACCCCCACCCATCTTCAAGGTTCATAAAGTGTACCTTTTGACACGCTTCTATTATCTTTAAAACTCAATGGGTAATAAGTGTCGTTTGGGGTTATAGCTAAGGTTCAAAAGAAAGCCCCATTTTATGATCCAAAATTGAGAATACAGCTCAATGGCGACGATCGGCTACCTCCGAGTCAGCTCTAGCGAACAAAGCACCCAATCTCAACTTAGCGAGATTGCGAATCGACAAAATGTCGAATGTTGGTCATATGCTCATGCATCTGAAGCTTCTGCTAGCTCAGGAATTTGAAACACTCTATCTCCCATCGAATATCTCAATTCATCTGTCGAAAATTTATGCCATCTGATTTAGAATATTGGTTATGAAGATTTTGATTTGTTATTTATTTATAACTTTTATTTTAATGGTGGTTTATGAAGCCTAAAGAAAAGATGGATTTGAACAAGCTTTATAAAAAAATAAGGGCTAACGCTGGGAGAGCTGTTTGTGATTATTCTATGATTGAAGATGGTGACAAAGTAATGGCTGCCATAAGTGGTGGCAAAGATTCATTTGTTATGCTTGATACTCTGTTGTATTTGAAGAGAGTAGCACCGATTAAGTTTGATGTGGTCGCTGTGAATCTCGACCAAAAACAACCCGGTTTTCCGGAGCATGTTCTTCCTGGCTTCTTCAAAAAGAATAATATTGATTATTATATTATAGATAAGGATACATATTCAATTGTTAAAGAGAAAACTCCTGAAGGGAAAACTACTTGTTCACTTTGTTCGAGACTTAGAAGGGGTTCTCTATATGGGTTTGCTGAGGAGATTGGGGCTACAAAAATAGCTCTTGGCCATCACATGGATGACATTGTAGAAACTCTTTTTTTGAATATGTTTTTTAACGGTAAGTTAAACCTGAATCCGTGAGACCGGCCCCCAGGAATGCTTCTAACCTACTGAACTGCATGGCAATATAGCCATTATCGCCATTCACCCAGACAGTGCCATGCCCAACATAAAGTTCCGCGCCAGTCGCCGCACCCTCACCAGCCACGCCGGGCTGTCCATCATCGGGCAATGCTTCGAGATCGCTGGCGTCGACAGCATCGACAGCCGCTTCCCCACCACGCTGGGCATGCGCACCAGTGACGTGATCAAGAGCTACCTGGGCCTGCTGTGTCTGGGCATGAGCGACTATGACGCTGTCGAGAACTTCCGCCGCGACAAGCCCTTCCAACAACTGCTGACCCTGCAGAAGGTGCCGAGCGCGGCGACGCTGCGACAGCGGCTGGAGAAACTTGCCGCCAACGACCTGCAGGCGCGCACCGCCACCTGGTCCACGACCCTGCTGTCACTGATCGAAGCACCGATCACCGCCGAGACGACGCACGTCTGCCTGGACATCGACACCTTCGTCATGGACAACAGCAACTCGAAGAAGGAAGGCGTCTCGCGGACCTACCAGAAGGTCGATGGCTACACCCCGATCGCCGCCTATCTGGGCAACGAAGGGTGGTGCCTGGGTCTGGAACTGCGGCCTGGCAAGCAGCACACCATGAAGGAGAGCAACGCCTTCCTGGAGCGGGTACTGCCTCGCGCCCAAGGCCTGACCGAGCAACCGATCCTGTTACGCGAGGACAGCGGCTTCGACAGCCAGGCGCACCTGGCGCTTCTCGAACAGCAGCGCCAGGTCTTTGCCGACGAGGGGCGCCGGCTCGACTATGTCGTCAAATGGAACCCGCGCGGCTCGGCCACGGCCGATCAGGATACCTGGTTGGCTGTGGCGGCGGACTACTGGGAAGAGCTGCGTCCTGGCAAGCGCCAGGCGCTGTGGACGCAGACCGTCTCGATCCACGACGACAACAAGACCGAATACGTCGTCCAACGCGTGATGCGCCTGG
>NZ_JBANSN010000073.1:0-3923 GCF_037070215.1 Vreelandella arctica
GGTCAGTTTTTCAGGTACCATTTTGGATAGCGGCTGTTGGTGCTTGGTGAACGGTGTAAGGTCCTGAAACTATAGCACTTTCAGCCGCTTTCTTTTATCCCCTCATGAGAAATCCGGGCTAGCCAGGCGAGTAGTCGAATACGTAAACTACGCCGATCAATGTGAAGCAAAGAAATACCCCTGGCCGCGGCGAGTTTGGATAATTGTTTTGCCTAGATAACGACGCAGACGAGCGACATAGACTTCGACCAAGTTAGGCGCGGCGGCATCCTGATCCAATGCATAGAGCTGCTCTAGTAGCTGCTCTTTCGAGTGAATGCGATCAGGATGCAGCATTAAGTAGCGTAGTAACCGAAACTCGGTCGCCGTGAGCGAACGCCACGTTTCACCTTCTAAGCACACGCGTTGACCCGCTTCATCCAACGAAATGCCGTTAAGCGTGATCACTTGAGATAACTGACCAGACTGCCTGCGTAGCAAGGCCTTCAGCCGGGCCATCAGTTCGGCTTCGTGGAAGGGCTTGGTAAGATAGTCATCGGCCCCCGTCTCAAGACCGACAACTTTATCTTCCCAGGTATCGCGGGCCGTCAGGATCAAAATAGGCGTGTCGCGTTTTTGCCTGCGCCACTGGGCGAGCAGATCCAGCCCTGAGCCGTCGGGCAAACCGACATCTAAGATCGCCAGTTCATAATGCTCGGTTGCCATCAGCGACTTGGCCGCTTTCAAGGAAGCGGCCAAATCAACCAGGTAACCGTTGTCTTTGAGACTCTCTGCCAAGCTTTCCGCTAGCAAGTCATCATCTTCAAGTAGCAACAGTTTCATGGATATACGTCAGATTAGAGAGAAAAATTGCCGTACATGCCGGATTCATAATGACCAGGAATGTTACAGGCATACTCTAGCTCGTTAACATTGTCAGGGACACTCCATAATAAAGTCCCGGTTTCACCAGGCGCAATGGTGACACCTGCCATACTCATATTGGCCATATCGTGACCATCGCCGTTTGACATATTGGACATATCGTGGCCTTCACCGTGTGCCATATTCGACATGTCATGGCCTCCGCCATTGGCCATGTCTAGCATCATTTTTCGATGCTCTTCTTGGGCTTCTTTGCTACCAATCACAAATTCATGCTCTAAATTGCCGGTGTTGGTGATTTCAAATTTAACCACCTCCCCAGCCGCCAGTTCTAGCTCTTCAGGGTCGAACCACATATCGCCAGCCTCAAGGCTGATCGTGCGGTCAACGTCAGCCTCGGTTAGGCCATTGTCACCACTGCCTTGGCCGGGCGAAGCCCATGCCGCACTCGTTATCAAACTGAGTGAAAGGGCAAACAAAGACGTTGTTAAGGAGATGTTGCGCATGGTCATTTACCTCAGAGGTTATTGTCACTTGTTCTTTATACGGCGTTAACCTGAAACGAGCCTGAACCTAACGTAAAAATATGGCCTGCTACCCAAAAGCATTTCTAACATGATGATGGATCCTGCCCCCCCTGATTAGAGTCAACGCTGCAGCAATGACTTTTCGTCTTGTTGGTGCAATTGCCTATGGCAGCCTCCGCCTAAACCTCAGCGTAAGGCCCATAAGAAGGAGACCGTTAATTTCGAGCTCTGGAACGGCTCAACAAGGTGGTTGACCTGTTAGTCACCCATTCGGTGATGACACTCTTGTCAGCACTGCCGTGATCAACAAGATAACCGCGACCAGCACCATCTCCAGTGCAATACTTCTCTGTAACCGTCCTGGGGCTGTTGCGTCGCCGCTCTCAAAGGCCGGCACAAGCCGCCACTTGTTCGCGGCAGCAAATAACAGTAGCGCCGCCACAATCAATACCTTGCCGATCAAGAACTGTCCATATGCCGTGGTGAGCAGGGGTGTGAGACCGCCTGTTAGCAGCGTGGCCAAAGTGACGCCCGCCAGTACCAACACGCCAACTCCGCCCATGGCGAGTTGCCCGAAACGGGTCAGAATGCGGGCGGTATTGCCGTGGTTGTAATGTTGCCCCACTAAGTGGAACAGCGGCCACAGCGAGGCTACCCAGAATGCTGCCGCCATCAGGTGAACGATCAGCAAGACAGCCAGAACGAGGCGTGGGGTGTTTACTGTATGCCCCACCTGCACGAATGCCAGCATCACCAATAAAACGCCTACTAGGCTCAAGCTGTTGGCTGTTTTTGAGAGTGTTAAGTTATTGAGCTGAATCGCCTGGACCAACAGCAAGCCAGTTACCACCAGTATCAGCCGGGTCCCGGACGCACCCTCGAACACGATCCCGAGTAGCATTGGGTTGGTTGCAGCCGCTATATTGCCGCCCCCAAGGTAACCAGCTTCTAAAGGCCACTGGAACAGAATCAGGATAATCCCGGCCCAGACAGCAAGGACACCCATGCGGGCGACGTGCCTCCGGTCATGTTCAGGGAGTTGGGGAAATGCTAGACAAAACAACACGGCTCCCGTCGCGACTAGGGCACTGAGGTAAACCCCGGCCGCCACGAGAATCATCGCGACGGTCCAGACGTCGAGGCTATTTACGGAGAACCACCAGGCCATGGGTCAGGGCTCGACCGAGAAGTTAAAACCGTCGGTCATCATGTGCCCGTCATCCGATAGGCCGCGCCAGCGTACCTGGTAGTCCCCAGCCGAAAGAATTTCACCTGGTTTTACGAAGTAGCGTTCGACCTGTTCACTGCCTGGCTGACCATCAAGAGGAACAGAGCCGTCCGGGCCTGTCACTTCAAACTGGGTGATACGCATCATGCCACCAAACTCAATGCCAATCTCTGCTGGGGAATCCTGAATGGTCACGCCATCCTTAGGTGAAGTGCTTGCGCCCCCTTCATGGGCCAGCACTGGGATTGCTAGCGACAGCAACAGCGTTGCTAAGGTAGCGTGAATGATAGGGAGCGAACTCGTCTTCTTTTGCATACCGTATCCTTATATATTTTTAGGGTTGAATGGATGCCGTTACTTCATCGCGGAGGCGCTAAAACTGATTCGGCTGAGCCTTCTTACATCGTTCATCTGCCCTGTTTGGCGAACAAGGCGCATGGCGTCGTGCTTTTCTTCATGGAAATGAGTCGGTGTTATAACGTGCCAACCTGAAACAGGGCTGAAAATGGCGGAAAAAATGATCTGTGACAACACTTAGGTATTGGGATCGGTTTCTCCTTTACCTTTGGGCCACCTATAGGTTGTAGGTTTATAACGAAAGCTAACTCCGCCTTCTTCCATTTTTAATGGATAAGGCGATGTCTCGACCAGCAACATGATAAGAGGAAATATCATGGTTAAGCACAAGATGATCTTTGCCATTGGTCTGGCTGCAAGCCTCAGTGTCCCCAGCAGCGCCATTTTCGCTCAAGGTATGAGCCAAGGCGCCCAAGGTCAGGGCAATATGATGGACGGCCAAGTCGGTATGGGTTCGGGCATGATGATGGGCAGTCAAGAAGACATGTACCCAGGAATGATGATGGGAGGGCAAAGCGGGATGATGCCTTGTCCAATGATGGGAGGCATGGGGAGCATGGGCGGTATGCTCGACGAGCAGCAGATGAGTACCATGCGTGAGATGCGCCAAGAACACCGCGCGGCCCAGCTTGAGCGGATGGGCGAATTGATGAACCTGCGCGACGACATGATGCAAATCATGCAGACTGAACGCCCTGAACAATGGAAAGTAAAGACGCTGCATGCTCAAATGGCCAGCCTTCATGGCGATATGATGGCTGATAACGTGCGCATGCATAACCAGATGCAGGACTTACTAACCGACGAGCAGCGTGAACAGATGAGTGGAAGCATGCCCAGCCACCATGGCCCGCAATAAGCCTTGGCGATTGCCTCTTTTTTTAGGAGTGATGGCATGATGAACGCGGAATGTTTTGCTTTTATGGGGTCAATGGGGTGGCTAGGCT
>NZ_JBANSN010000074.1:0-3372 GCF_037070215.1 Vreelandella arctica
GGGTATACGGATTTAATGGTTGATGGGGCACCTTCACCCCATCAATCTGATACCACCCTCAGATGGTTGATAGATCGACTCCGTAGTTGAGTTCCTCTGCGAAGTCCGGCAGTCCGTAACCGATGGTTTTCTTGTAGAAAGGAGAGACCTTCGCAGTCGGTGCCTTCTTCTTGTGCTTCGTGGTGTAGAGCATTCGTGCCCGCATCACCTCGAAGGAGTAACCGCGCCCTTCACGGTTCTTGTCCTTGGCCAGTCGGTTGATGGACTCCGTGTAAGCGTTGGTGACGGGCATGTCCGTCTCGAAGTAGGTCATGGTCTCTTCGCGCCAGTTTCCCACTGCCCTGACCAGATCGCTCCAGACTTCCTTTTGGCCCTTCGGGATGGTGGCTATCCACTCGTCCAGGGCGGCTTCTGCCTGGAGCCGTGTGGTGGCGTCCCAGATGCCGTAGAAGCGCTCCTTGTGCTCGTAGGCGGCCAGCAGTTGCGGGAACGCGCCTGTCCAGGTCTCCATGATGAGGCGCTCCCGGTCTGAGACTTCGTGAGCGCGTTTCAGCAGGATTTTCCGGTCTCCCTTGAGAGTCCGGCTCTGGGACGGTTTCAGCTCCTTTCTGAGGCCCTTGCGCACTCTCTCTAGGGCATCGTTGGCCATGCGCACCACATGGAACTTATCGACCACGATACGGGCCTGGGGCAGCACAGCCTTGACCGCTGCCCGGTAGGGGTTCCACATGTCCATGCTGACGATCTCGACCTTCTGCCGGTCTTTCAGCTTCATCAGGTAGTTGGTCACCACGTCCTGGCGGCGGGTGGCCAGCAGGTCGAGCAGGGTTCGCTCCTCAATGTTGGTCAGAATGCAGCGGTAGCGCTTGTTCAGGTATAGCTCGTCAATGCCCAGGATGCGGGGCGTCTCGAAGCGGTGCCAGCGCCCCAGGAACTCGGCGCGGGCGTTGAAGATGTCGCGCACCGTCTTCTCGTCCAGGCCGGTCTGTGCCGCCACAAAGGTGTAGGGGTGGTTGAAGGATTCCTTCTCCACGTACTCATGCAGCCGCAGTGTCATACGGAATCCGTCCACCATCTCCGGTAGCTGGGGCCTGAATGTTGTCTTGCAGGCCCGGCAGGTGTATCGGCGGCGGACCACCCAGAGAGTGACCCGCTTGCCGTGGATGGGCAGATCACGATAGGGAACGTCACGCTTGCCGAACCGTACGAACTCACCCTGCACGCCGCATTCCTCGCAGGCGATGGGATCGGGCACGTCCACCTGGAAGTGCATTTCGTCGTCGGTTGATTTGCAGCCCAGTACTTGGTATTGCGGCAGGTGAAGGATGTTGTCGGGAAGTTCGGTCATGGTGTTGTATAGGCGTAGGTGTCAGTCAGATCCATCCGGCTCGGCATTGGTGTTTGCTTTTTTACCCAACAAGCTGCTGGAAACGAAAAGTAAGGCACCGAGGACAATTGCAATATCAGCCAGGTTGAAGGCCGGCCAATGCCAGTCTCGCCAATAGAAATCAAAGGAATCCACAACATAGCCGCGAAAGACCCGGTCAATCAGGTTGCCCATGGCGCCACCGAGGATAAGACTGTAAGCGATGGCTTCTCCTTTATGACGATTTTCAAGGATCAGCTTGATCAGAAAAATCGAGACCACTACCGCGATTCCGATAAAAAAGTAGCGCTGCCAGCCTCCACCATTCGCAAAAAGACTGAATGCGGCACCGGTGTTCCATAGGTGCACCCAGTTAAAGAACGGGGTCACCGAAACATACTCGCCATAGGCCATTGATTGCTGCACCAGCCACTTTACAGCCTGATCAGACGCTGCCAGCAGGCCCGATATGGACAATAGGGCATACGGCGAGAGCTTTTTGCCAATAATGAGCATTATTTAACCCTTCAACGCCAAAATGCGTCTGGCACCGTTAAGTACAATGCCCCCCGCGATGGTGCCGATAATCAGATCCGGATAATTGGAACCGGTCCACGCGACCAGGGCGCCGGCGGTGATGACCCCCAGGTTGATCACCACGTCGTTGGCCGAGAATATCCAGCTTGCCTTCATGTGCGCCCCGCCTTCCCGATGTTTGGATATGAGCAGCAGACAACTGGTATTGGCAATCAATGCGACGAATGCGATAGCCATCATCACCAGCGATTCAGGCTCACTACCGAATACAAAGCGTCTCACCACCTCTACGAGCACGCCCACAGCCAAGATCAGTTGCAGTACACCAGCAAGATGCGCGGCACGTACCTGCATTTTCACGCTATGTCCAACCGCATAAAGGGCAAGCCCGTACACCGCCGCATCGGCAAAATTGTCCAGGGATTCTCCAATCAGGCCGGTGGACTGGGCGATCAGACCGGCAGTCATTTCCACCACGAACAGAAGTGCATTGATGCCGAGCAACCAGCGCAGGGTCCCGGATTCTTGCTTAGCAGAAGCTGCCGAAAACTCGGCGGCCTTGATGGTCTCCGGATTTGCAGCGACGGTTTCCTGAAGCGAGGCGCCTAGCCCCAAGGTCTTCAGTTTCGAGGTGACGGGCTCGACCTCGCCGTCATGCACGACCTTCAGCCGGCGGTTCGACAAGTCGAAGGACAGCGCCCGAATCTCCTCAAAGCCGTTCAGGGCTAGGCGAATCATTCGTTCTTCTGATGGACAGTCCATCTTCGGCACGGCATAAACACTGACCCATCTCCCTGGCGCCTCGGAGGAGGCCTGTATATCGGTATCCGCTGCGGACGTTGCATCACCGCCACAGGCGCCACCACAGGATTTGCTCATGATACGACTCCACTTGAACAATGTTGTGGTACCATTTAAAACTATAAAGCTACTATAAGGTCAATAGAGTAAAGAATCCGTTGGGGAGGAGGCTGATGCGCATTGGTCAGTTGGCGCAGTTGGTAGGGGTCGAAACACAGACGATCCGCTTCTATGAACAGCAGGGCTTGTTGCCGCCGCCTGATCGGCAGGACAACGGTTACCGTGTCTATACCGAGAAGCATGGTGAGGGGCTGGCCTTCATCCGTCGCTGCAGAATCCTGGGCCTGTCACTGGCTGAGATTCACGAACTACAGAGCTATCAGGACGACCCTCATCAGCCTTGTACCGCCGTCAACGCCTTGCTCGATGATCACATCTCTCATGTGCGGTCGCAGATAACCGCTCTGCAAGCGCTTGAGAAACAACTCGTTTCACTGAGAGCGAGTTGCAACGATGACCGGGAAGTTGAGGCGTGTGGGGTTCTTGCTGGAATTAGCGAAGGAAACATGCACCAGCAGTAGGTGAAGCATCAACCAGATAATCCGATGAGATGCCGGTCTGTCTCACTCTCATGCAAAGGTAAGATCAACCATTTAATCCGCTTACCC
>NZ_JBANSN010000075.1:0-3136 GCF_037070215.1 Vreelandella arctica
CGGAGGTCAGCGTCTGTTGTTCAGGTTCAGTGAGAGGGGCAACGAAGCGTTTTTCCATGGTTCTGTCCGTGTCAGAAATCCTGGCATGGATATTACACGAAAACTTTAGATCAGGTACTTAACATCTTTACAAAAAAAGGCGCTGGCCAATGAACTAGTCGATGTAATGGAACGCTTCCAAGATGGTATAGCCCCATCCCCCGAGCATTATGAAGCAAAGATTAGTCAGCCAACGCCCAGCCACCTGATCATCAAGCTTCAGCCTGCTAACGTTTCAGAACCGACACTTAATGATTAAGCGGCCCACATATCCGCATTAGCCGCTGCCGTATCGACTCCCGTTACTTCCACAGTGTCAGGCATAGGATCACGAATAGTGCCAGAGCCCCCTTCTGCACTATTCATGGCTAGCATAGCACCATCATCCTCGGCCATCCCTTCCAGATAAATATCCTCATATGCGATACGCTCGCCGCGCTCAGGAATCATGGTGGCCAAAGCTGGATCAATCATTTCAAGCTCATCATTTCCCATGGCGGTAATTACACCCAACATGCTAAGCAAACTTTCTAATATCAACGAGCTTGATAGCGCACTGTAATCAACATCAAGCTCGCCGCTGGCAGCTATTTCCATCTCTTCCAATCCGCGCTGCTCAATCAATAAGGCAGGCACGCCATCAATACCCAATCCATTGCGTGCTATTTGCGGTGTTTCGCTACCGGGATATAACGATAAGGATCCAAAATCAAAACCTTCTATGCCCTGAGAAACTGCCATGGCCGCCTGCTGAGCAGCCGCGGTTATCTCAGTGTCCACCAGCTCATTAGTAGGCCACAAGACAGAAATAGTCTCTAACTCACCCTCTGCGTTGAGGTAGTTATTTTGATTATGGTAATCCAGAATCAGTTCGGGCTGAAACGCAGCTAACACCTCGCGAACGGCCAAAGCTTCAGGAATAAGCGCTGGGTCAATCGCTTCGCTTGAATCCCAGGTGCGGTTTAAATCCATATCCGCTGAGTTTCTTCTTGGGTCAATGGTGTCATCAAGTACGGCATCACCATAGGTTAGCTGTTCCCAACGCTCAAACCCATCGGGGTTAACGCGGGGCATCACTGTCACCGTCATTTCACTGCGCAGTGCCTGGGCGGCTTCACTATCACCACTCAACCACTCCAGTAACAGCATGGCGGCTTCAGTACCGGTAGGTTCATCGCCATGTTGCTGAGTGACGATCATTAGCTTACGTTCGCCTTCCCCAACCGTCGCGCTATAAAGCGGGCGCCCCTCTAAGGACTCCCCCACTTGATCAAGCGCCATCGTATCGTAGGTTGCGTCTAACGCCGCTAGATCGCTATACAACTGCTCATTGCTACGCAACCCTTGCTGAATAAGGGGTTGGTCAGCGTCATACTCGGTATTAGAAACATTCTCGGTATAGAAGCGGGCAATAGATGTCGTCGCGTCTAACGCTTCTTTATCGGTTGCGGATGCAGATAGGATAATGCGTTGAATTACCTCTTGAGCAGAAACACCCTGTGAAAGTAAAGAAGACCAATACTCAGCGCCGCCACTATCAGCGTCTCGGCCAAAAAAATCTTGGTAGATATCGTCAATCCAAACATCATTTTCGCTTTGAGGTAGCTCGTTTTGTCGCTCGGCAAACTCATCGGATTGCAGCATAGCGCCTAATGCATCAGTGAGCTCAATCGCACCGCTATCTATTTGAGAAGACCAATAATTAAATCCATCCGGATCAGCTGCTCTCCCGAATACTCCTAGATAAAATGCCTGCAATGTTTGCTGCGTAGAAAGTGATGACATGGTGATGCCTCCTGGCATTTACCAAGTAACGTTCCCTGTTCTCATCGGTGAAGCGCTCAAAACGATGTATTACAGTGAATCGCATTAGCGACTCATAACACCTTTGTTGTTATCGCGCAGATGACTGAACATGGCAGCCATCTATTTCACACCCCACTACTAACCAATAGGTATAAGCGTTGCGTTTGTCAATATTAGTCTAGTCTTGAGGAAGTGATCTTACCCTGCATGAGTGAGCCTACCCGCCGCCATGAATCAATCCCTCCTTCCGTGTCTGCCGAGCGGCTTAACAAACCCATATACCGTAACGTCAAAAAAGCAAACACCGTCTTATAGGCACCATAACGCAACCCGTCATTTCACCAGACAAAGCGCGTAATTCTTGATGGTGCCTGTTTTGCTGCATTCGAGCTGTTCATCAGCATCCGTTAACGTGATCACCACATCGCCAGCATCCGCCTCCGCATACCCTGAACGCCGCTCAACCTCTTCCGGGTTCAAGCGTGCCCCATGCGCCACAGCAAAGAACCAAGCGCCTTGTTCAACCAACGCCAAATCGATCATTCGCTGCTGCTCAAGATCAAAATAGCCAACCGCCCTGAATACTCGACCCGACCAAGCGCCCTCTTCTGCTACTGAGGCTACGGTTGCTCTTTGTGATTGCGCATCCGCCAACCAATCTCCCGGTGGGCTTTTTTTCCCAGCCACCCATACATCTGCCATTTGTAATGCTATTACCACCACTGCCACGCCGTATATGACGTAGCGGGGAGCCCCCCGACTGAGCCTACTCCAAGCCAGGCAAGCAAGAATAATCAAACAATAAGCAAGAGGCGTGGCGAACCGGCCAGTGACACGAAAACGGTGATAAAGCGGCTCAAATACAGACGGTATATCTAATGAGACCAATACATAACCCGCCACACGAAGATCAAATGTCATGCTGTAAATAGCTAAAGCTATCGACGCCAGTAGCAAGACCCCCAAGCGCTTTGTTGCTGTCCCATGCTGCCAGAATTTACTCATCTCACTCAGTGGTAATGATGGTGCTAAACGCCCCTTCAATAGCTGAACCAAAGCCACTACTAAGCTTATGGCCAGCAGCAACCACATCCCAGTTCCCAAATACCTGAATCCGTGAAGCCGGCGCCGACACTTTCCCTATCACCGCCAGCGAGCACTTTTTGATCATTCGCCCCGTGCAAGTTGGCTTTCGCAAGCCCGTTATTGCCAAAACCCACCGTGCTGATCGGTGCTGACGGCCCGTTTTGTCATGCCTTTCCACCCGCCAGGCACGACATATCTGGCGATC
>NZ_JBANSN010000076.1:0-3012 GCF_037070215.1 Vreelandella arctica
GGGAAGGATAGAGCGTGGAGAAGTGAGCATCACCATTGAGATGCTGTATAGGATCGCAGCGACATTACAGTGCGAGCCGATAACCTTGCTCCCTAAGATGTCTTCTATACGTTTACCTAACCCTCGTAAGGCTAATAAGGGACGATTTAATTAAGGACGATAGCCGTTTCTACGATGAGAGATGTGACTCGATAGTTGTTTGAGGTGGCATTTTTGCGGTAGGTCTGCAACGTGCATAACAATACTCAAGCAGGCACAAAGCTATCTACTTCCATCCGAGCAACGCAATTTAGTGTATTGATTGCTCTTATTCAGCGCCGACCCGAACGGCCTCTACGAAATGGCTCTTTGTTGTAATGTTCAGAACTCATCTTCATTAATTAATCGGAACACCATTCTCTTGGCATGGCTAAGATCACTCTTAGCCAGCACGTACCAATCGTACACTTCGCTTCCTGGCAACATTTCCTGACCCACTGCACAGCGATCCCGCTCGTAACGAAACCTTGTACCCGCTGGCGATTGCCATTCGACAACGTTTTCACCATTAAAAACCGGGTTCAAATCACTTATTTTTCGTATAGCCATCGTAGCCAGCCACCTGAAGTATATTTATCTTTCTTAATTTATTGATTTGGTTCACTTTAACGCTAATCGCCGACAGGTTGCACGTGGTACTTGAAGGCCAAAAGGAGCCGATAGAATCACGACCTAGCGCCAGACGGGCAATAGGTGGCTTGAGCAGTACCTGGCCAAAACCACACGGCTGGTTGAATATGATAAATTTATAGATAACCGCGACGAGCGTAGATTATCCAACTACGGTCGGCCTGGATGCCGTTATTTAAACGAGGCTGTCTCAAAGATAATCACCCTCGTTTCGGAAATTTTTATCTTAACGAAACAAGTCATAATGCGAACCCTAAACACCGAAGGAGAGTCTAGACATGCCATCTTTATCGCCTGATGCTTTGGCTATACTTCTCCCTCTCGGCATTCTTTTCTCCGCTCTACTCATGTTCGGAGCCGGCCTTGTATGGGCCCGCTACCGCGATTACCAGAACGAAAGGCAAGATCGAGAAAAGTTAATTCAAACTATTTTGGACCAGATCGAACCTTGGGCAGGCTCTCGATCCTCCGCCTGGGCATGGTATCAAACATATCCCATTTCGGCCCTCGGTGGACAGACAGCCCAGCAACTAGCCGCTCAAGGAAAAGCTTACGAGGTAATCGCGTACATAGCCCATATTCGCCAGGGCGGATATGCTTAACCCGGCCTATCGCTTGTTTTACGTTTTATGTAGCTTTCAGTACGCGTAACCACTGAGTAATACCGGATAGTCCCGTTTGTATAGCGATGGTAGGAATCAGACCGTCGCTAACCGGCCAATAGAAGACTTTCAGATATTTCGCATATATGCCTAAATATTATATTAAATCAGATAACCCAACGACCACTATCTCATCTAATTCTGTAGACGGTTTCCCCATCAATGTAGCGACGCTGATGGCAAAGGCCCCTAACGCTCAGGAGAGCGCTAGGGGCCACTGCTTTAGAGAACCTTATTCAGCTCCCCATAGTCCCCTCCAACACGCAACATCACGGTCACGTCGTTATCATTGCGATTACGAAAGAACCAACCGTGGTTACCGGTGAACGCGGCTTCCAGTTCACCCTCATCTTCGGGCACGCCGCGTCCTTTCTCATAGCTAATCGAGTTGCCATTTCCGTCACCGTGTGTGTCGAAATTAAGTGGCCCCCCATCGGAAGCCCAAGCGAATGTCGCGACAGCGCCTTCTTCCATCGTCAGCTTGTACTCGGTGCCCTCGCCCGGTGTGAGGGTGAAGCTCACTTCATCGCCCCATGTGGCAGCTTCTTCAGTTGCCTGGGAGGCTGCCTCCTCAGCGGCCAAAGCGTCAGCAAGCGCTAAGCTAGCCTCGGGCTGCACCATCTCTTGGTCAGATACCGAGGAGGCTACTTGCTCCGGCTCTACATCTGATGCTTGTTGAGCAGCAGTGTTTGCAGCCGTGGGCTGGTTATCACTTGCTGATTCTTGAGGTGCAGTGGGTTGTGATGCCTGCATGGCAGCGGCTTCGTCATTAGCCTGGTCAAGCTCGGCCTCCTCGGCCAGTTGGGCCTTGATTTCACCCATCTCGGTCAGCCCCAACAAGCGGCCCGCGCCGGTGGGGTCGATGGCATACTCTGCGGGCAGCACCACGGTGACCAACAGGGCAATAGCTATTACCGCCGCCAGCAACGTAGATCGAAGTAATTTACCCGTCGAAGGTAACTCAGCACGGGTAGGAAGATCGGTATTGTACATTTGGGTCTCTCCTGAATTAGGCGATGAAATAGCCGGTGAGCTGATAACCGACCAGCATAAAGCCAGCGCACATCATGGCGACGTTAGCGGTATAGGCGTGGCGTAAGAAGCCATTGGTGCTTCGCCAGAACCCCATCACGATAAGGATGGCACTTAGGGCCAGTAGCTGGCCGATCTCTACCCCAACGTTGAACGCCAGGAGATTGGGGACCAATCCATCAGAAGAGATATCGTACTCAATGATCTTGCTCGACAATCCAAAGCCATGGAACAGGCCGAAGACCAACGTCGCCACCTTGGTATTGGGCTGAAAGCCGAACCAGCGCTGATAAGCACCGATGTTATCGAGTGCCTTGTAGACAACGGAGAGACCGATGATGGCATCGATGAGGTAGCTATTGATGCCGATATTAAAGTACACCCCCAGCAGCATGGTCGTAGAGTGACCGATGGCGAAGAGGCTGACGTAGATGGCGATATGCTGCATTCGATAGAGGAAAAAGATCACCCCTAGCAAAAACAGGATGTGGTCATACCCCGTCACCATGTGCTTGGCACCGAGATAGCCGAATGAGATCAGGTGAACGCCATAGATCTCCTGGATGTACCCTTTGTCGCCTTCAGCAACGGCGTGGGCAAGGGCTTCACCACTGGCTCCCAGGAGCATCACCAGCAGTGTGAAAAGGGT
>NZ_JBANSN010000077.1:0-2579 GCF_037070215.1 Vreelandella arctica
GAGGGTCGGCAACGATTCTGACGAAATCCTCCAAAAAGCGCATTAACCATCTGTTTTACAAGCCCTAAATTAACTATTTCATCGCGTGCAGACGATGCGTTACCTGCCGTATTCCCACACCCAGTAGCCAAAAGCCGCGGCACATAAAAGCCATGTGCCAATAACGACTGCGGCCGCAACGTGGCTGATCGGCTTGGTTGCCACTTTAGCTGCTTTCGAGCGACTCGCTTCTATCACATTCGATGGCGTCAGCTTGATGACAAGGACGATGCCCAGCGGGACCAAGATAATGTCGTCAAGATAGCCCAGGATCGGTATGAAGTCCGGAATGAGATCAATTGGACTCATGGCGTACGCTGCGATTGCGAGCGCAAGCAGCCGAACGACTATGGGGGTATTCGAGTCTCGCGCCACAAAATAAACCGTCAGCGCATCATGCTGAATGCGTTTTGCCGCAGCTCGCAGCCTGCCAAAGGTCACGGTAGACATCTAAACTTCTCCTTGCGCGATTGGCATTACTCGCAACTCTCAGGGATGATCAGGCCGAGACAATAGCGGGCTATTTAGCCAGGCTTGTTTGTAGTTGTTTCAACTGACCCTGGAGGACAGCTTTTTCCTGCAGTAATTCGCGATTCTGATCGTTGAGGAACTGGTTTCGGTCGTCAGCCGCTGCCACGCGCTCTCTGAGGTCGGAGATCCGCTGCTGGCAGGCCGCGAGATGTTTTTCAGAATCCGTTAGGGCCGCACCAAGCTTCTCCCGGTGTTCGGCGTCGCTATCTCGCTCCAGCTGGAGGCGGTCGACTGTCGCTTCCAGCGTTTCTGTTCGCGTTGCCCATTGTGTTATGACGGCCTGGCTCGCGTGCAACTTTTCTTTCAAGTTTTCAGCGTGATCCTGACTGGCCTCATAGCGCTGGTTTATTTGGTCGCGATGTTGTCTCAGCGTGTCGCGGTCCTGTTCGCTGGAGCGGAGCTGCTGCGTCAGCTGATCCACCTGACCCTCCAGCCCTGACTGGGTCCTGTGGAACTGGTCCCGTTCATGACGGCGATCCTCGGCAATCTCCTGCTGGTAGTGCTCGAAATGGCTGCGGATATCGCGGTTTTCCTGCTTCATCTCTTGGACGGTTGCAGTGGTCTCACTGAGTTTCTCCTGACTTGCCTCCAGTTTGGACGTGAGTGAGGCCGCCCGGTGCTGTTCCTGTTGCAGAGCGTGGGCCTGGGCATCGCTTTCGTTGCGAAGCGCTTCATTGGCCTTCTCCAGCCCGCAGCGTTGCTCTTCCAGTGACTCGCACCGCTGCCGCACCTCTTCCAGCTCGGTGCGCCATTGCTGTTCCAGCGTCTGGTGCGCTTCGCGCTCCTGCGTAATACGTTCATCGGCCGCGTATTGAGCTCGCTCATGCAGGGCTTTCACGGCGGCCACCAAGTCAGCCGGGAGTCCGTTCAGATCCGCTGCGGCTTCGCTGCCTGTTTTCCAACGTTTCAGCATTGGCCCGAGAGTGCTGCGACTGCCGGTACCGAGCTCCGATCGCACCCGGTCGACAGTGGGCTCGTCACCGCGTTGGCGGACGCGTTGCGCAGCGTTGGCGACATCCTGGTAGGTAATTCCGGCGCGGGCCATGACATGCCTCATTTTTATCATATAACGTGATATGTAATATTACGTTATTTATGAGATAATTAACAAAGTTAATTTAAGACCCATAACGCACGTTAAAGCGTATTAACGTGCGTTAGAGTGTGGTCTGCTCTATTCTGCCCCTGTAACACCGGTACACCACCGGCTCTTGAGAGCACGCCTCGAATTGGAGTGATCATGGATCCAAAACCCACCACCAGGTCCACATTACGTAATACGGAAAAGACCCTGTTAGCCGATTCGGCTAATCGGTACATCCACATGGCCACCACGGACAACACGCGCCGAACCTACCGTGCGGCCATTCGAAGCTTTGAGCGCTGGGGCGGACGTCTACCGACACAGCCGGCGACCTTGGCGGCCTACCTGTCCGACCAGGCAGTCGCGCTTAATCCTCGCACGCTGGATGTCTACCTGACGGCCCTGGGGCGCTGGCACCAGACTCAGGGATTGCGTGATCCCGCTCGGGACCCTGGCGTGCGCAAAACGTTGGAAGGGATTCGTCGCGTCCATGGTCGGCCGAAACGGCAAGCCCGGGCGCTGCGCCTCGAACACATTGCCGTCTTTCTGCAAACACTCCAGCAGCAGCCTGACTCGCTCAAGAAGCATCGCGACTGGGCCCTGCTGCAGGTCGGTTTTTTTGGGGCGTTTCGCCGCAGTGAGTTGGTGACTATTGAAGTGGAGGATTTGTCGTGGGAGCCGGAAGGGCTTGTGGTGACTCTGCCGCGCTCGAAAACGGATCCTCACGGTGAGGGGCTAAAGCGGGCCCTGCCTCGGGGCAACGGGCCGGTCTGCCCGGTCAGTGCCCTCGAAAACTGGCTAAAGCGCGCGGGCATTCACGAAGGACCCGTCTTTCGAGCCGTCAATCGCTGGGATCGGTTGCAACCCCAAGCCCTCTCAGGCGGGTCAGTGAACCGTATCCTGAAGGCGCTCGGGGAAACCTGCG
>NZ_JBANSN010000078.1:0-2529 GCF_037070215.1 Vreelandella arctica
TGGCAGGGGCTTCCACAGCTTAGCGTGCTTTATTTTCCGTTTTCTGAGACGACCACAGATCAGAAAAGACTGTGCAGCCGACTCTTGATATTCCGTGCAGTCACCTTCTGAAAATGACAGTAATCTGACAATATGGTTTCATCGAAATTGATATTGTTAGGCAAGTTCCACAGTCGATTCTCCACCCCTTCTGCGATCAAATGGATGACCGAAGACTCAATGGCTGACATCACTGCCATTTGTACGGGTTCGTTGGTGGTAATACCGGCTTCTGCTTCAAGCAGCCTACTGAAGTCGATGAAGCGGTAGACACCGGCTCTTAATTCTTTGGAATAGATAGTTTTGGTAGTAGTAACGTTTGCCAGCACTTCACCGGTGGAAATTTCTACCGCTCTGAGGTTCACGGTAACTTGATCGACTTGGTATTGGCCTGATGCACCGATCCCGAAATACTCCACGCCGGCGCCACCGGTACGCACATTGGATTCATAGGCAATGATGCCGCCCTCTAACATGACAGAAGCTGCGCGCAGGGATGGCAGCGTATCAGGTTGACCAAAGCGTTCGAACTCAGCGCGAATAATCCGACGCTCGGTTAGCAGGTTCTGTAAGCCCACCCTCTCAAGCGGAATAAACCAGCCCGAGTCTGCAAGTGCTCCGGTCAGCATTGCTGCTGCCCCTTGGGTGACTGCCGTGGAAAAGGTACTCGCCGGAGCAGGTCGATATTGCCCTGTTTGGTCCCGGAAATCATACACGGAGACAAAGATGCGCCCGGCGGGAGGTGGCAACGACACAAGGTCTTGGTAGGCCGCGCCTCTAGGCGTGAGCGTAGGGGGGGGCACCTTCTAGGTTTTCCGAGGTAGCGACGGTTCCGGCACAGCCACTTAGCCAAACTGCCATTATGCCAACAAGTAAGATTCTCATGATTATTCCCTTGTCTTATTGCGTCTTAATTTTTTTAGCATCAGTAAATCGTTATAACTTTAAGGATTGAATAAACCACCGACATTGATGGTGGTAACATCGCCGGTGAGCTTATCCACCACCTGGACGGAAAGTTGGCCGCCGTTATCCCTGACCACAACACCAAATTCGTCACTATCGAAACTGCCTTCGCCTACATCGCCACTTCCGACATCACTAATAAGTTGGGAAATAAGTCGGCTTTCCAGGCTCTGAACCAAACGTGCTGTTGAAGACAATGGTTCGGAACGTCGAGCATTAGGATCGGTATTGGTATCCTGAGACTGGGCCTTACTCAGTAGATAACTACCTACGAAAGGATCACCACCAAATGAGGGGTTAATCGGCTGGTAGACGAGGTCTCCGGCAAAGGCCGAAAGTGACAGTGCGCTTAACAGTGATGTTGCAGCCAGCAACTTTACTGATGGGCGTAAACGGTTCGTTTTCATTAGTTCAGCTCCTCTTTTCCTAAGTCTTTATCTGAGTTAAGCGCTGAGGCCAGTTGTT
Organism: Vreelandella arctica; assembly: GCF_037070215.1. Taxonomy (NCBI): domain Bacteria; kingdom Pseudomonadati; phylum Pseudomonadota; class Gammaproteobacteria; order Oceanospirillales; family Halomonadaceae; genus Vreelandella; species Vreelandella arctica. The sequence continues at coordinate 1,471 of NZ_JBANSN010000078.1, forward strand.
GCCGGATAAGCGCTTCTTCGACGGTTTGCACGGCTTCCCCGGCGGCTCGGTCAGCTTCATTGATCCTTGGGGAAAGCTGTGTACGGAAATACATACGGTTACCTTCCATCACCCATATTTGGCTACCCCAGCGGGCATCGGGTCGCTCGTTAATGGTGACGGTGGCATTGCCGATAATCAGGTTATCCAGTGCCCGTTGGCTAAAGGCACGATAGAAGGTTTTACCGGCCATGGTGATCGTACGGTCTACCATTACGCCGGTTAGCTCACTTCCACCGTTGGCGTTACCTTGCACTTCAGGACCATCAGGGCTAGAGAGCTGATTAATGGCGTCAATCGCTTCTTGTTCGTTGGCAGGTAATGCATTGCCCGTAGGGGCAGGCTCGTTGGCTAGCGCTATAGACATAGTTATCCACACCAGCAGTGGAGAAATGCCTATGGATAAACGATGTATCGATAACATGCTGAATTACCCTTGCGCGTTAGCGCTGCCGATGGCGCTGCAGGCTTCGCGCGGTTTCAATATTGGGAAGAATTGGGCCCAGATTTTGATGTATCCAATTAAGTGCTTGAATACGGTTATGTACATTGATTTTGCGAAAGATGTTGTAGAGGTGAGACTTAACGGTGTGTTCGCTAACAAACAGCTTTTCGGCAATTTGTTGATTAGAGGAGCCTGCACTAAGCAGTGAGATGATCTCCATTTCACGATTAGTGAGCCCACAGGCTGGGCGAAAAGCATTACTTTGGTATTTGCGATAAAACAGGATGAGTCGGGCCATTAAGTCCCGCGACATCCATAGCTCCCCTTCCAGTAACGCATGTATGCCTTTACAGATAACCTCAAGGCTTTCATTACGATAAAACACGCCTTTTAGCTGAGCGCAGGATAGTGCTTCCAGAGCGTGATCCATATCGTGAATGTTAAAAGCGGCTAACCTGGATTTCTCACGGGGTATAAAAGAAAGCGGCTGAAAGTGTTAACGTTTCAGGGCCTTACACCAAAAACCAACACCAACCGCCGCTTCCAAAATGGTACCTGAAAAACTGACCTTCTCG
>NZ_JBANSN010000079.1:0-2368 GCF_037070215.1 Vreelandella arctica
TAACCCTCTTGTCCTTCTGTGTAGCGCTGTACGACTAATAGCTTGAACGCTTCCTTATACTTCGCCATGAAAAACACCCCAATCGCTGGATGAGTGTCCAACTTTTGGGGTGCAGTTCACAGGATGCGGGTTTTTTTATGAGCGTTTTGAGTAGTGCTGGAGTGATATCGTGGTGATCGCTACCCGTCTCACAGCAGTGACTATTTGAATAATGGAGTTTTTCGGCATAGGTACTGTCTCTGTTAAAGACTTCCCAAAGGAGCATAACGATGCAGAAAGCCAGAATCTTGCAGCAGGGCAGTATTCACTGCTTCCCCGTTGGCCTTCGCGATGAGCAGGGCAAACTCGCCAACGCAGAAGTCTCGGCGGTTATGTACGACGGTGAGCGGTTACTGCTGGCCAGCGATAAGCCGATTCCTGGTGAGCATCGTTCCGCGGTCTTTGCCTTGCCCATGACGGATGACGGGCCGGATGATTCGCAGCTTGAGTATTTTACAACGCCGCTGATCAAGCGGGCGGTGAAGTATGAAGACTTCGCCCTGACCGCCGATGGTAAGCATGTATTGGCTACCACCGGTTTTGATCGCATTGATGACGTGACCCATGATCTAAATGCCTACAATCATTTATTGATTTGGCCGCTGGGGGAGCCTGAAAAGGTGCAGGCGGTGGACCCTGACCCGCGTGATGGGGTTGAAGGGTCGTTGGAGTTACGCAATAAGCTGAACCACGCGATTGGCTTACCTTACTACAAGATCGAAGGGCTGGCGGCAGTGCCGGGCGAGCTAGGCGATGGGCTGCTGCTTTTCGGCGTACGCGAGCAGGGGCAGCGCCATGATGACTTCGCCTATGTGAGCCGTGTGGTCGGCGCCCACTATGTTGTGAATGCGTCCGGCAACCTCGAGTTTATCGATGAGTTGCGCGAACTCTACGCTTTTGAACCGACTGAGCATGAAGGGGTAGCGATTGAGTGCGGGTTATCGAGTCTTGAGTATGACCCTTACCACCACCGACTTTATCTGATGACCAGCTTTGAAACGGAGGTTGATAACGTCGCACGCATTGGCGGCTACCTATGGCTGATGGAGCTGGATAACCTCACCACTGGCGAGCCGCCTGCCTTGATACTCGGGATGGACGGCACTCCTTTTGAATTTGAGCACAAGGCAGAAGGTCTGGCGGTGCTGGATCATGAGCGTGTCTTTGTGGTGTATGACAATGATCGTGAAATGGGGGTGGGTAGTATTGACGAGCGCGATGAGCGTCACGCCAGCGAAGCGCTTTATACGCTGTTGCATATGGAGTAACGCGCGCACGCTATCAGGCTAGCATTAAGAAAAAAGGCACCCAAGCTGAACTGCACCCCCAAAAGTTGGACACTCATCCAACGATTGGGGTGTTTTTCATGACGAAATACAATGAAGCGTTCAAGCTACTAGTAGTGCAAAGCTACGCAGAAGGACAACAAGGTTACAAGAGACTGGCCAGACAGTACGGTCCTGGCCCTACCACCATCAGGCGTTGGGTTAAACACTATGAAGAGCATGGTCTAACTGGCTTGCAGAAAAAGTTCAGCCACTACAGCGCTGAGTTCAAATTAGCGGTATTGCAACGGATGAGGCAAGAGGAGCTCTCAGCCTTACAAGCGACGACTCTGTTCGATATCCGAGGTGGAGCGGGCGTCGTACGGCGGTGGGAAAGTCAGTATCATGAAGGAGGCTTCCAGGCGTTGGAGCCTAAAGCACGAGGTCGACCGACGAAGATGCCTACAACAGAGCCACCAAAGCCCCCACTTCCATTGCCTGAAATGAGCTCGCTGGAGCAGTTGCTCCAAGAAAATGAATACTTGCGTGCTGAGGTGGCCTACCTAAAAAAGTTGAGGGCCTTGCGTCAGGCCAAAGAGCAAGCCGCGCAGAAAAAGCGCGGGTAGTCCTTGAACTGAAGCAAGGCCACCCTTTGCCGATGCTGCTAAAAGTAGCCGAACTGTCGCGTAGCACCTTCTATTATCAGGTAAGGGTGCAGCAGCTGGATGATCGGCATGCTGGTCTGAAGCGTCGAATTCACGCCCTCTACGAGCGTCACAAAGGGCGCTACGGCTATCGACGAATTACGGCAGCGTTGCGCCAGGCGGGAGAGCAGGTCAACCACAAAACAGTTCAACGTCTGATGCAGCATCTGGGGTTGAAGTCATTGGTACGCCCAAAGAAATACCGCTCCTATCGTGGACAACAGGCCAGTGTTCCCAATCTTCTTGCCCGTCAGTTTCAGGCTGAACGCCCCAACCAACGGTGGGTCACCGACGTCACGGAGTTCAATGTCCGAGGCGAAAAGCTGTACTTATCGCCTGTGATGGACCTCTACAATGGGG